>NZ_JRVI01000066.1:0-20410 GCF_000783375.1 Sphingomonas sp. Ant20 | reverse complement strand
CCCGCCCCGCGCCTCCGTCGCCGTCCCGTCCCTCACCCCTCGCCCCTCGCCCCCGCCCGTTCGTGCTGAGCGAAGTCGAAGCACCTGGGCTTGGGGCGGCCCTTCGACTGCGCTCAGGGCGAATGGGGGTGGGGTGTTTGGGAATGGGGCGAATGGAAGCGGGCGAACGGGGTGGGTGTGCGCACCAGCCCCCTCCGTCATCCTGGGCTCGACCCAGGATCAAAGCCACGGACGCCCGCATGCGTGGCTCTGGATCCTGACTTTCGTCAGGATGACGGGAGGGGGGCTTACGCCGCGAACAGCGCCGGTTCGATCGCGTAGAGCACCGCCGCGCTGGCGCTGGCGGCGGCGGCGAGGCCCATGGCTTCGGGGACGATCTGTTCGAGGTAGAAGCGCACCGAGGCGGCCTTCATCCGTCCGAAATCGTCGGTGCCGGCGACCGCGCCCTGGCGCTCCATCAGCCAGCCGCAGGTCGCGACCGACAGCATCGTTAGGAAGGGGTAGCTCGCGGCGAGCTTGTCGTCGGCGTCCGCGGTGGCGAGGCGGCGGCCGATCGCGTCGCAGGCGTCGACGAGCGCGAGCAGCCGTTCGTCCCTGGCTTCCGCGCGGATGTCGGCGATCAGCGTGGCGAACGCGCCGCCATTGTCGAGCGCGAGCTTGCGGCCGACCAGATCGGCGGCCTGGATGCCGTTGGTGCCTTCGTAGATCGGCGTGATGCGCGCATCGCGGAAATACTGCGCGGCACCGGTTTCCTCGACATAGCCCATGCCGCCGTGCACCTGGATGCCGAGCGAGGCGACTTCGTTGCCGATGTCGGTGCCGTGCGCCTTGGCCAGCGGGGTGACGAGTTCGAGGCGGTTGCGCGCCGCGGCGTCGCCCATATTGGCGCGGTCGACCTGCCCGGCGGCATAATAGACGAGCGCGCGCGCCGCCTGGGTCTGCGCCTTCATCCGCAGCAGCATGCGGCGAACGTCGGGATGCTCGACGATCTTGACCGACTCCTTGTTCGGCGAGCCCGCGCGCGCCGACTGGACCCGGTCGAGCGCATAGGCGACCGCACCCTGGGTGGCGCCCTCGGCGACCTGCACGCCCTGGAGCCCGACATTCAGCCGCGCATTGTTCATCATCGTGAACATCGCGCGGATGCCGCCGAGTTCCGCACCGATCAGCTCGCCGACGCAGTCGTCATTATCGCCGAAGCTCAGCACGCAGGTCGGCGAGGCGTGAAGCCCCATCTTGTGCTCGATCGAGACGACGCGGACGTCGTTGAAGTCGCCGGGCGTGCCGTCGTCGTTCAGACGGTATTTCGGCACGAGGAAGAGCGAGATGCCCTTGGTACCCGCGGGCGCGCCGGGCGTCCGCGCGAGGACGAGGTGGACGATGTTCGGCGCCATGTCGTGATCGCCGAACGAGATGTAGATCTTGGTGCCCTTGATCGACCATTTGCCGTCACCCAGCGGGGTGGCGGTGGCGCGCAGCGCGCCGACGTCGGAGCCGGCCTGCGGCTCGGTCAGGTTCATCGTGCCGGTCCATTCGCCGGTCGCGAGATGCGGGAGATAGAGCGCCTGCTGCTCGGGGCTGCCGTGATGCGCGAGCGCCTCGATCGCGCCAACAGTCAGCGTCGGGCAGAGCGCGAAGCCCATGTTCGCCGAGCCGAGCGTATCGAGCACCGCGGTCTGGATCGCAAAGGGCAGGCCCTGCCCGCCCCATTCCTCCTCGACGCCGATCGTGCCCCAGCCGCCCTCGACATAGTCCTTGTACGCCTGCGCGAAGCCGTCGGGCATGACGACGCCGTCGGGGGTCCATTTCGCGCCGACGGTGTCCCCTGCGCGGTTGAGCGGCGCCCATTCGCCCGCGGCGAACTGTCCCACGCCTTCGAGCACCGCGTCGACGACGTCGTCGCTGGCGGCGGCGAACCGGTCGGTGGCGGCGAGTTCGCCGATCCGCACGACGTGATCGAGCACGAAACGCTGTTCGGTGGTTGCTGGGGTGAAGGCCATGGCATCCTCTTATCGCTATGCTTTGCGCCCGCTATAGGCCTTCAGAATGACGCGTCCACACCCCCTGATTTTACCCTACGGCACAGCGGCGGTCGCGCAGGCGGCGGCGGTGATTCGCGCCGGCGGACTCGTCGCGGTGCCGACCGAGACGGTCTACGGACTCGCCGCGGACGCGACCGACGCGCAGGCGGTGGCGGGCATCTATGCCGCCAAGGGACGGCCGAGCTTCAACCCGCTGATCGTGCATGTCGCCGATCTCGCCGCGGCCGAACGGATCGCGGTGTTCGATGCGGATGCGCGCGCGCTGGCCGCGGCGTCTGGCCGGGGCCGCTGACGCTGGTGCTGCCGGTGCGCAGCGATTCGGGGATTGCCGCGCTGGTGACCGCGGGGCTCGACACGATCGCGATCCGGGTACCGCGACACCGCGCGATGCAGGCGCTGATCGCAGCATCGGGGCGGCCGCTCGCGGCACCGTCAGCCAATGCGAGCGGGGGGATCTCGCCGACGACCGCGGCGCATGTCGCGGCGAGTCTGGGGGGAACGTGCCGCTGATCCTCGACGATGGCGCGACCGAGGCGGGGCTCGAATCGACGATCGTGGCGGGGCGGACGGTGCTGCGGCCGGGGCCGGTGACCCGCGCGGCTCTGCTCGACCACCTCCCCGGCGGAGGCCGGGGCCCAGGTGGAAAGGTCGCTGTAACGGAGGACGACGGGCCTCACGATCGTCCCCCAACTGGGCCCCGGCCTTCGCCGGGGGGGCGTGCGGTTACGGCGCCCGGGCAGCTTGAAAGCCATTATGCGCCGAGCAAGGCGCTTCGGTTGAACGCGCTCGATGCCGAGGCCGACGAGTGGCTGATCGGGTTCGGGGCGGTTGCAGGGGATGTCTCGCTGTCGACGTCAGGCAGCCTCGTCGAAGCAGCCGCGAAGCTGTTCGACCTGCTCCACGCTGCCGATGCGAACGACCGTCCGAGGATCGCCGTCGCACCCATTCCGTCCGAAGGCATCGGCGAGGCGATCAACGACCGCCTCCGCCGCGCCGCGCACCGCTGACCTGTACCCCCGCGCAGGCGGGGGTCCAGGAGTCGCGTTGGCATCCGGTATTTAGCTGGACCCCCGCATCCGCGGGGGAACGGCATCGTTACGCGCTGACTGCCGCCTTCGACCGCGCGGCGAAGCTCTTGCGGAGCTTTTGCAGCTTGGGGGGAATCACCGCCATGCAATAGGGGTTGGAACGGCCCGAGGTTTCCCAATAGTCCTGGTGATAGCCTTCGGCCTCGTACCAGGTGGTCATCGGCTCGATCGTCGTGACGATCGGCTTGGCGCTGTCCGCCTGCGCACGCTCGAGCGCGGCCTGCATCTCGGCCTTCTGCGCGTCGTCGGCGGGGAACATTGCCGAACGATATTGCGTACCGACGTCGTTGCCCTGCCGGTTGAGCGTCGTCGCGTCATGCGTCGCGAAGAAGATGTCGAGCAGGTCGCCAAGCTTCAGCTGTTCCGGATCAAAGCCGATCCGGATCGCCTCGGCATGGCCGGTATCGACGCCGCATACCTGTTTGTACGTCGGATCAGGCACATGCCCGCCGATATAGCCGCTCTCGGCGCTCTCGACGCCGATCACGTCCTTGAACACGGCCTCGGTGCACCAGAAGCACCCGCCCGCCAGCGTTACATAATCCGTCATCACGATCTCCTTTCCGCCAAGATAGGAAGCCGCTACCCCGCAACAAAGAGGAGACGCATGTGATCGACGGTCCAAGGCTTGATGGCAGGGTGATGGTAACGGGCGGCGCCGGCTATATCGGCAGCCATGCGGTCCTGGCGCTGCTCGACGCGGGGCACGAGGTGGTCGTGGTCGACAATCTGGTCACCGGCTTCGACTGGGCGGTCGATCCGCGCGCAACCCTGGTCGAGGCGAATGTCGCCGACGATGCGAAGGTCCGCGCGGCGATCCGCGATCACAAGGTCCGCGCGATCATGCATTTCGCAGGCTCGGTCGTGGTGCCCGAATCGGTCAGCGACCCGCTCAAATATTACCGCAACAACACCGCCGCCAGCCGGTCGCTGATCGAGAGCGCGGTGGCGGAAGGCGTGCCGCACTTCATCTTCTCGTCGACCGCGGCGACCTATGGCACGCCCGAAAAGGTGCCGGTCGCCGAGGGCGATCCGACCGTGCCGATCAATCCCTACGGCATGTCGAAACTGATGACCGAGGCGATGCTGCGCGACGTCGCGGCGGCGCACCCGATCAACTATGCCGCGCTGCGCTACTTCACGTCGCGGGCGCGGATCCGCAGGGGCGCAGCGGCCAGTCGACGGTCGGCGCGACTCACCTGATCAAGATCGCGGTCGAGGCGGCGACGGGCAAGCGTAGCCATGTCGGCGTCTATGGCACCGATTTCGCCACCCCCGACGGTACCGGCGTGCGCGACTATATCCATGTCAGCGACCTTGCCGCCGCGCATGTCGCCGCGCTCGACCTGCTGGTCGCCGAGCCGGCGAAGAGCCACACGCTGAACGCGGGCTATGGCACGGGCTTCTCGGTGCTCGAGGTGCTGGATGCGGTCGACAAGGTCACCAACATGACGATCGACCGCCGTCTCGAGGGGCGTCGCGCGGGCGATCCGGCGATGCTGATCTCGGACAACAGCGCGATCCTCGCGACGCTCGACTGGACGCCGCGGCATGCCGATCTCGACGGGATCGTCCGCGATGCGCTGGCCTGGGAACGCACGCTCGCCGAACGCCAGCGCTAGCGACAGGCCCGATCAGGCGTCGGTGGGCGGGCGGCCAAAGGCGTGGCGCTCGCCGCCGATCGCCGCCCGGGCGCGCGCCGTGGCGAGCCACCAGCCGAGCGCCCACAGCGTTCCGAAGCTCCAGCCGGCGAGCACGTCGCTCGGCCAGTGGACGCCGAGATAGACGCGGCTGCATCCGATCGCCCCGACCATCAGGATCGCCATGACGAGGATGTAGCGCCGCGCCGCATTCGACACGGTGACCTGCGACGCGAGCCCGGCGAGCGTGAGATAGACGATCGCGCTGTTCGCCGAATGCCCGCTCGGGAAACTCATGTTCGACACCTGGACCAGATGGTCGACGATGTCGGGTCGCGGGCGCGCGACCTCGGTCTTGACCAGCGCGACGACCATCCCGCCGCTGATACTGGCGGCGAGCGTCGCCGCCGCGCTGAGCCAGAGCCGCTGGACCGCGAGCAGCCCCGCCGCCAGCACCACGATGATCGTCAACACGACGCCGCCGCCGAGCGCGGTGACGTCGGCGGCGACCTTGGGCAGCCAGGACGGCCGCCCCAGGCGCGCAGGTTGAGGATGATCGCGCGGTCGAAATCGAACGGCCAGTGTCCGACCGCGAGACCGATCAGCAGGACGAGCGCGATCGCGACCGCGCCGACCGATGCGCCCGCAAGCACCACCGGCAGGCGACGGCGATGCGCCTCGCCCGGGGTGGCGACGCCGGGCGTCACGCTGCGATCACCGTCGCCACGGCCGGCCGACGCCGTCATGCGGAATTATTCCAGATCGCCCTCGTCGATGACGATCAGCGACGCGGACGGCTTCTTCATCGCGGCTTCGGCGCAGACGTCGACGATCTCGTCGCTGAAACGCTCGAACAGCTCGAGCGCGTCGTCCTCGGGCTCGTCGCCGCTGAGTTCCTTCAGCACGGCATATTTCACCGCGAAATCACGGTCGTCGCCGTCGATCTCGGCGGTGAACTCGACCTGCCGCTCGCGGTCGTTGTCGGTAAGGCTGTTCTGGTCGATTACGAGGCTGCTGGCCATGTCTTGAACTCCCGGGGTTACGCGATCGTCCCTGCCCTCGCCCCTCGTGCAGGGCAAGCCGGTAAAACGCGTTTTGCGCTTCGCCGATACAGGGTTGGTCAGGCAGCGATAACCCGTGAGCCCGGCCTTCGATCCGGGAAAGGTCCGCGCTGCGGTGTTTCACCACCTCCAGCGATCAGGCGCCCCATTCGGGCCCGTCCTCGTCGCGGTAGAAGCCGTCGTCGCGGTCGGGTTCGGGCGGGGGTGGTGGCGGGCCGGGATCCGCGATCGGCGGCGGCAGCGCGGGGTCGCCCCCGCCGAAGCGGATGCGGATATAGGCGCTGCCCTGATGCATCGCCTGGAACAGCGCGCTGGTCTCCTCGGCCTGCAGCCGCCGGCCGATCATCGGCGCGCGTTCGGCGCTGACATAGCCGAGCTGGATGTCGCGCTCGCTCCACACGCCGACCGCATTCGAATCATGCGGATTCTTCGGTTCGCGGCGCAGGGTCACGCGGTCGCCCGGCGCACAGAGCAGGATTTCCATCCGCCGGTTGCTCCTGGTCTTGTCCGCATTGGGGAAGTCGATGCCGACGATCGAGGTGGTAAATTCGTCCATCGCGCGACGATGCGCGCGCGGGCATTGCCAATCAAGCGGTGCGAATCGGGGGCTTGCGAGAGGAGGAGGTGCCGATGGTGGGTCCGCCGGGGCTCGAACCCGGGACCTCTCGATTAAAAGTCGCTTGCTCTACCAACTGAGCTACGGACCCGACATCGGCTGCGAGCCACTAGGGGCGCAGCCGCGGTCGGTCAACCTTGTGCGCGAGATGGCGGACGCTTTGCCCGGTCAGCGGGTCGCGCCAGCGCGGCGCGATACGCGCGAGCGGTGCCAGCACGAAGCCTCGGTCCCGATAGGCGGCGTGCGGCACGTTCAGCCCCGGCCCCCGCCAAACGCCCTCCGACCACAGGATGATGTCGAGATCGATCACCCGCGATCCCCAGCGGCGCCCGCGCCGCCGCCCGAACGCGGTCTCGATTCGCTTCAGCCGCGCGAGCAGCACGGGCGGCGAGTCGCGCGTCTCGATCAGCGCGACCGCATTGGCATAGCGCCGGATCGACGGCCCGAGCGGTGCGCTCGCGATGATCGGCGACACGGCGACGACACCGCCGACCGCGGCCAGCGCGGCGCGAATCGTCGCGGCGGGCGCGCCGTGGATCCCGCGCCGATTCGAGCCGAGCGCGATCGCATAGGTTGTCCGCTCCATCCGACCCGCCTAACGCACCGCGATGAACTTCGCACCCTCCCCGCTGCCCGAAACCGAGCCGCCGCACGACTGTCCCAATTGCCCGCGCCTCGTCGCCTTCCGCAACGAGCTGCGCGCCGAATTCCCGACCTGGTGGAACGCGCCCGTCCCCGCCTTCGGCGATCCCGACGCATGGCTCGGCATCATCGGCCTCGCCCCCGGCAAGCACGGCGCCAACCGCACCGGCCGCCCGTTCACCGGCGATTTCGCGGGGCAGCTGCTCTACGATACGCTTGGCAAATTCGGGCTGGCAGACGGCGTCTTCGCGGCGAAACCCGATGACGGGCTGAAGCTCAACGGCGCAATCATCATCAACGCGGTCAAGTGCCTGCCGCCGCAGAACAAGCCGACCCCGGAGGAAATCCGCACCTGCCGCCCGTTCGTCGAATCGCAGCTCGCCGAACTGCCCAAGGCGCGGATCTTCATCGCACTCGGCCAGATCGCGCACCAGACCAGCGTCAAGCTGCTCGGCGGACGCCTGCCCAAGGCAAAGTTCGGCCATCTCGCCGAGCATGTCATGCCCGACGGCCGCATCCTGATCGATAGCTATCACTGCTCGCGCTACAACCAGAACACCCGCGTCCTGACCCCCGAGATGTTCGAGGCGGTCTTCGCACGGGCGCTGGAATTGCGGCGCAGCATCGCCGCAGCATAAGCTGCGTCAGACGTCCGCGACGAGCCGCCCGTAAAGATCGGGGCGGCGGTCGCGGAAGAAGCCGAAGGCGGCGCGGTGGCGCTTGACGATGTCGAGATCGATCGTCGCGGTAATCACGCCTTCGTCGTCACGGCCGAGTTCGGCGAGAATGTCGCCGCGCTCGTCGGCGATGAAGCTGGTGCCGTAGAAGGTCTGGCCATGCTCGACACCGACGCGGTTGGCGGCGACGATCGGGACGACGTTGCTGACAGCATGCCCGACCATCGCACGCCGCCACAGCCGCGCGGTGTCGAGGCTGGTGTCGTGCGGCTCGCTGCCGATCGCGGTCGGGTAGAACAGGACTTCGGCGCCCATCAGCATCATCGCGCGCGCGGTCTCGGGATACCATTGGTCCCAGCAGACGCCGACGCCGAGCGTCGAGCGGCCCTGCGCTGCAGTGTGCGGCCAGACCTTGAAGCCGGTATTGCCGGGGCGGAAATAGAATTTTTCCTCATAGCCCGGGCCGTCGGGGATGTGGCTCTTGCGATAGACGCCCTGCACCTCGCCGTCGGGGCCGATCATCGCGAGGCTGTTATAGTGATGCGGGCCATCGGCCTCGAAGAAGCTGGTCGGGATCGTGACCTTGAGCGCCTCGGCGAGCGCCTGCATCGCGAGCACCGCCTTGTGTTCGCCGACGGGGGCGGCGTTGGCGAACAGGCCCTCGTCCTCGACGCGGCAGAAATATTCGCCCTCGAACAATTCGGGCGGCAGGATCACCTGCGCGCCGCGCGCCGCGGCCTCGCGAACCAGCCGCGAGACGTTGGCGATGTTCTTGTCGATATCGGCAGTGAAGCCGAGCTGGAGCGCGGCGACGGTGATCTCGGTCATGCGAATTCCTATAGCGTCACGCCGAAGCGCGCCGCGATTGCGACGACCGCGAGATAGAGAAGGATCGTCAGGACGCAACCGGCAGCGAGCGAAAGCCAGAAGCCGACGCCGTGCCGCAGCAGCACCGGAATCAGCAGGAACATCGGCAGCGAGGGCAGCACGTACCAGAAGGTCGCCTCGGCATGCGCGGCCAGCCGGACGCGGTCGCCGGTGTCGTGCCACAGCCAGATCATGCCGAGCACCGACAGCAGCGGCAGCGACGCGACCAGCGCCCCTGCCGCCGGACTCCGCCGGGCAACCAGCGCGATCAGCGCGACGATGATCCCGGACAGGACCGCGCGGACCGCGAAGGCGAGCATCAGCCGGGGATTTGCTGGCTGATGCAGTGGAAGCTGCCGCCGCCGGTCAGGATATGGTCCGCACGCTGCCCGACGACCTGACGGTCGGGGAAGATCGCCTGGATCGCCGCGACCGCGGCATCGTCATTCTCCGCGCCGTAGAGCGGCACGACGACGGCGGCATTGCCGATGTAGAAGTTCATGTAGCTGGCCGGCACGATCTCCTCGTCGCGCAGCACGCGGCCGGGCGACGGGATGCCGACCACCGTCAGGCCGGCACGTTCCGCATCGCGCTTCGCGAGTTGATAGACCTGCCAGTTGGGGTCGTTCTCGGCTGCCTCGGGGATCGCGACGCGGCCCTCGCCGACGAAGCGCGCGAGATTGTCGACATGGCCGTCGGTATGGTCGTTGACGAGCCCGTCGCCGAGCCACACGACCTGGCTGAAGCCGAGGTCGGACTTCAGCCGCGCCTCGATCCCCGCCTTGTCGAGGTCGGGGTTGCGGTTGCGGTTGAGCAGGCACTGTTCGGTCGTGACGACCACGCCCGTGCCGTCGCCATCGACCGCGCCACCTTCGAGCACCCAGTCGAACGCCGCGAGCGTCTTGCCGCGGCTCTCGGCCAGACGGCGGCCGATCGTGTCGTCGCCGGGCAGGTCGTATTTGCCGCCCCAGCCGTTGAACACGAACTGATGCGCGGTGCCGTCGCCGACGATGATCGGCGCGGTGTCGCGCAGCCAGATATCGCCGAACGGCTCGACCACGACCTCGGCGAACGGCGCGAGCCGGCGTGCGGTCCGCGCCGAGCCCTCGTCCGCGGCGACCAGGATCACCGTCTCGCCCTTGCCGTCGGCATGGACTGCGGAGGCAAAGGCGACGACCTCGTCACGCGCGGGTTCGAGATCGTCGAGCCACAGATCGGCATGGCTCGGAAAGCCGATCCACACGGCCTTGTGATGCGCCCATTCGGCGGGCGGGGGGAGTGTCGTCACTTACTTGGCTCCTGCGCGATCTTTGTCGCGGATGTTGCGGAATTCGGCGGTCTTATACCAATTGGGCCACAGCGCGGTGTCGTCGGCGAGCTTGCGGCCGAGCCCGTAATAGATCGTCAGATCCTCGACCGCACCCGACCAGTCCCATGTGGCGTCATATTCGTCCGCGGGCTTGTGATAGCGGTTGGCGACATAGTCCTCGCGCGCGGCATGACCCGCCGCGGTGCCGCCGACGACGAGGTCCTCGCCGCTGCCGCCGTCAAGCATCGGCACGCCGAGCTTGGCGAAGCTGAAATGGTCCGAGCGATAATAGCCGCCGCGTTCGGGGTTGGCCTCGACGCCGATCACGCGGCCCTGCGCGGCGACGAACGGCTTGACCAGATCCTCGATCTCCGACTTGCCCGCCCCCGTCAGCACGAAGTCCTTCACGCGGCCGTCGACGTTCAGCACGTCCATGTTCACGCCGCCGACCGTCCGCGCGAGCGGATAGACGGGATGTTCGGCATAATAGCGCGAGCCGAGCAGCCCCGATTCCTCCGCGGTTACCGCGAGGAACGCGATCGAGCGCTTCGCCGGGCCGGCCTTCACATGCGCCTGTGCGAGCGCGATCAGCCCTGCGGTGCCCGTCGCATTGTCCGCTGCGCCGTTGCAGATGTCGTCGCCACCCACCGCATCGCAGCGGCCGAGATGATCCCAATGCCCCGAATACAGCACGTAATCGTCCGGTGCGGTCGTGCCCGGCAGCACGCCGATGACGTTCTTCGATGCCTGGCGACGGATCGTGTTGGCAAAGCCCGTCGACAGCTTGAGGCCGAGCGGTACCGCCTTGAAGCCCTTCACCTTGGCGGCCGCGGCGAGCGCGGCATAGTCCTTGCCCGCACTCGCAAAGACGCGTTCGGCGGCAGGCTTCTGCATCCAGCCGATGACCTGCGACTGGTCGAGATGATCGCCCTTCTCGTCGAGCTCGAGCTGCGGCCCGGTCCAGGACGACTGCACCACCGCCCAGGGATAGGCTGCGGGTTCGGTGTCGTGGACGATGATCGCCGCGGCCGCGCCGTGCTTGGCCGCATTCTCGAACTTGTACGGCCAACGACCATACCAGGTCATCGCGCGGCCCTCGAACGGGCCTTCGCGGCCCATTGTCTGCCAGTCGGCGTCGTTGATGAGGATGACGACGGTCTTCCCCTTCACGTCGACGCCGGCATAATCGTCCCAGCCCTTTTCGGGCGCGGTGATCCCGTAGCCGACGAACACGACGTCGCTGTTCGTCACGGTCGACGTCGGCGCGACGCGGTAGGTGCCGGCGACCATGTCGGTGCGATAGGCGAGGCTGACGGGAGCGGTGCCGCCGGTGAAGACGAACGGCCGGACGTCCTTGGCGGTGATCTCGACCATCGGCACGTCCTGGGTCCAGCTGCCTTTGTTGCCGGGTTTCAGCCCCGCGGCCTCCATCTGCGCGACGAGATAGGCGACCGTCTTCGCCTCGCCCGGCGTGGTCGGCGCGCGGCCTTCATAGGCGTCCGATGACAGCGTCTGGGTGACGGTCTTGAGCGTTTCGACCGAGATGGCGGGCGCGGTCTGCGCCGAGGCGGCGGTGCCGAGAAGGAGCAAGGGCAGAAGGGCAGCGCGCATAGGGATCTCCCGAGTAAGTGCCGCGCGTTCTGGCAGCGTGCCCCCCGCCGCGCAAGGCATGCGCCACCCCCGCGGTGGTCGCCTCGGTCCCCGCCCCCGGTCTGGTGCAAATTGGACGAAAGTGCGCGTTTGTCATCGCGCGCGGCGTTGCTAGGTTACGTAGCGGGGCTTGGTTCGGGGGATAAGAATGCGGTTGCGATCGATGATGCGCGTGCGCGCGGGCATGGCGCTGTGCGTGGGGATTTCAACGACGGCGGGCGCGCGGACCCGGCCGGGCCGATGGCGGCGGCGTTCGGCGCGCGCGAGGCGGTCCAGCAGATGAGCCTGTCGCCCGACGGGACGCATGTCGCGATGATCGTACCCGTTCGCGGGCACGGTGCCGCGCTGCGGATCGCGAACATGACCACGGGCGAAGTGGCACAGCCGATCCTGTCCGCGGCGGGGGATCCCGAAACGCTGACCTCCTGTCGATGGGCCACCGACATCCGCGTGATCTGCCAGATCCGGACCGCGTCGAAGAGCAGTTTCGGGCTGATCGGCTTCAGCCGGACGGTCGCGATCAATCGCGACGGCAGCGCGATGAAGATGCTCAGCGCCCGCACCAACGACCGTTCGCTCGGCATGATGCAGGACGGCGGCAGCGTGATCGACTGGACCGCCGACGGCGTCGCCGGCGCTGTGCTGATGACGCGCAGCTTCGTGCCCGAGATGACGACCGGGATGCAGACTGCGAGCAGCGGCGAGGGCCTGGGAGTCGAACGGATCGACAGCGTCACGCTCGCACGGCGGACGATCGAGGCGCCGCGCGGGACGGCGGACGAGTATATCAGCGACGGTCGCGGCATGGTGCGGATCATGGGGCTGCGCAGCCGAAGCAACTCCGGCTACGAAACCGGGCGGACCGACTATCTGTACCGGAAGCCCGGCGATCGCGCCTGGTTGCCGCTGAGCCGGCTGGAGGGCGATCAGAACGGTACCGGGTTCAATCCCTATGCCGTCGATCCGGCGCTCAACATCGCCTATGGCTTTGACGACAAGGATGGCCGCCAGGCGCTGTTCAAGGTCGCGCTGGACGGCACGCTCAAGCGCGAGCTCGTGCTGGCCCACCCCGATGTCGATGTCGACGGCCTGATCCGCATCGGCCGGCAGAGCCGCGTGGTCGGCGCCACCTATGCGACCGATCGGCGCGAGGTGGCGTTCTTCGACCCTGCGCTGCGCGCGCTGGCGGCGTCGCTCAACGCGGCGCTGCCGGGGAAGCCGATCGTGACGTTCATCGATGCCAGTGCGGATGAGAACACGCTGCTGCTGTTCGCGGGCAGCGACGTCGATCCCGGCCGCTATTACCTGCTCGACCGCAAGACCCGGAAAATGGGCGAGGTGATGCCGGCGCGCGCGCAGCTCGCCGGCATCCCGCTCGGCAGCGTCAAGCCGATCAGCTTTCGCGCGGCCGACGGGACAATGATCCCGGGCTATCTGACGCTTCCCGCCGGCAGCAGCGGCAAGGGGTTGCCCGCGATCGTGATGCCGCATGGCGGGCCGGGTGCGCGCGACGAATGGGGGTTCGACTGGCTCCCGCAATTCTTCGCCGCGCGCGGCTTTGCCGTGCTTCAGCCCAATTTCCGCGGCTCGACCGGCTATGGCTCGGCCTGGTTCCAGAAAAACGGCTTCCAGTCGTGGCGCACCGCGATCGGCGATGTCGACGATGCCGGCCGTTGGCTGGTGACACAGGGAATTGCCGCGCCCGCCACGCTGGCGATCGTCGGCTGGTCCTATGGCGGCTATGCCGCGCTGCAATCGGCGGTCACCGAACCCGGGCTGTTCAAGGCGATCGTCGCGGTCGCGCCGGTGACCGATCTCGATGCATTTCGCGAGGAAGCGCGCGGGTTTACCAGTATACGGTGGTCGACGCCTTTATTGGTCACGGTCCGCACGTTCAGGCGGGATCGCCCGCGCGCCATGCCGACCGGATCACCGCGCCCGTCCTGATGTTCCACGGCGACCGCGACCGAAATGTCGGCATCGACGAATCGCGGCTGATGGCATCGAGGCTGAAGGGGGCGGGCGGCAAGGTCGAGCTCGTCGAATTCCCCGGTCTCGATCACCAGCTGGACGACGATGGTGCGCGTACCTGATGCTTGCCAAGGCGGATGCATTTCTCCGCAACGCGATGGGGATGTAGCGCAACGAAAAAGGGCGGCCCCGGAGGACCGCCCTTTTCCTTTTTCGAACCGCGCCGTGGCGGGGCCACGTCGTCGGACGTCGCCTGCGCGACGCCGGCCGGTCTCGCGTCGCTCGACTTAGCGCGAATAGAACTCGACGACGAGGTTCGGTTCCATCTTCACCGGGTAGGGCACTTCGTCGAGCGTGGGCACGCGCGTGAAGGTGACCTTGGCGGCGCCGTCGGTGGCGACATAGTCGGGGATCTCGCGCTCGGCGAGGGTCTGTGCTTCCATCACCAGCGCCATCTCCTGCGCCTTGGTGCCCAGCGTGATCTCGTCACCGACGAAGCAGCGACGCGATGCGACGTTGCACTTCACGCCGTTGACGCGGATGTGGCCGTGCGAAACGATCTGGCGGGCCGCGAAGATCGTCGGCGCGAACTTGGCGCGGTAGACGATCATGTCGAGGCGCTGCTCGAGCAGGCCGATCAGGTTCTGGCTGGTATCGCCCTTCATGCGCGCGGCTTCGAAATAGCAGGCGCGGAACTGCTTCTCGGTCACGTCACCGTAATAGCCCTTGAGCTTCTGCTTGGCGCGCAGCTGGATACCGAAGTCGCTGACCTTGCCCTTGCGGCGCTGGCCGTGCTGGCCGGGGCCGTATTCACGCTTGTTGACCGGCGACTTGGGGCGACCCCAGATGTTCTCGCCCATACGGCGATCGAGTTTGTACTTTGCGCTCTGACGCTTCGACATGATAAAACCTTTGCAAATGCAAACAACGTTGGTCCCGGTATCGCTCTGCTGGTCGTCATAGGACCCAAGGGTCCGGACAAGGCAGGGCCACCGCTTCACCGGGGTGCAGGGCCATTGCGAAGGCGGGCGCCTAGACGCCGCGCCTGCCAGAGTCAAGCTGGACAGCGTGCGGGCCGCTCGGCAAGAGGCGGCATGACCATCCTATCCGGCCCCGACTGTACCACCATGACCGAGGTCCGCGCGGGCGTCGACGCGCTCGACCGCGAGCTCGTCGCGCTGCTGGCCAGACGCTTTGCCTATATGGACGCCGCCGCGCGCATCAAGCCCGAGCGGGGGCATGTGCGCGACGAGGCGCGCAAGACTCAGGTGATCGAGAATGCCCGGGCGGAGGCCGCGCGGCTGGGGTTGCCGGACGCGGCGATCGCGGATCTGTGGGAGGGGCTGGTCGAGGCGTCGATCGCGTATGAGCTGGCGGCGTTCGACCGGCGTTGAGTCTTCCAACGTACGCCCCCCTGCCCCGTTCGTGCTGAGCGTAGTCGAAGCACCTGCGCTTGGGGCATGCCCTTCGACTTCGCTCAGGGCGAACGGGGGTAGGGGGACGCGACGGGGCCGAGGGTAATGCAACCGCCCCCTCCCCTCCCCATCCCGTTCGTGCTCAGCGAAGTCGAAGCACCTTCGCTTGGGGCATGCGCTTCGACTTCGCTCAGGACGAACGGGGGGGGTAGGAGAACGGGCCTGAACGCACCTCTCGCCCCCCGTCAGGCCCTGGGCTTCTTCCCCGCCAGCGACGAGAGCACGCCGCGCATCGTGCGGATTTCCTGGCTCGACCAGCCCGGCTTGGTCAGCAGCGTGCGCAACGTGCGGCGCGTCGTCTGGATCTTGTCGGGCGGATAGAAGAAGCCTGCGCCCATCAGCATCGTGTCGAGCTGGCCGATCATCCCGTCGAGCTCCTCCTGCGGTGCGGGCGGCATGATCGGGTTGATCGACGGCTGGCTGAGCTCGCGCTCCGCGGTCAGCCCCTTCGACCATTCATAGGCGACCAGGATCACCGCCTGGGCGAGGTTGAGCGAGCCGAATTCGGGGTTGATCGGCACGGTGATGATCGTCCGCGCGACCGCGACGTCGTCGGTTTCTAGCCCTGAGCGCTCGGGTCCGAACAGGATGGCGGAGCGGCCGGGGGGCGGTGGTGGATCTCGGTCGCGGCCTGTTCGGGGGGTCATAACGGGCTTGGTGACGCCGCGCTTGCGGACCGTTGTCGCGAAGACCTGTGCGCAGTCCGCGGTGGCGGCGGCGACGCTGTCATAGACCTTGGCGTTTTGCAGGACGATGTCGGCGCCGCTGGCGGCGGGGCCGGCCGACGGGTTGGGCCAGCCGTCGCGCGGGGAGACGAGCCGCATCTCGACGAGCCCGAAGTTCAGCATCGCGCGCGCGGCCTTGCCGATGTTTTCGCCGAGCTGGGGGCGGACTAGGATTATGACGGGGGGGTGGGGTTGGGTCCGCCACGGTGCTTCGACTTCGCTCAGCACGAACGGGGGGGAGGGAGTGAGGCATCAACGGCGGAGGGTGGTGCGGCACCCTCCTCTTCCTCCGTTCGCCCTGAGCGAAGTCGAAGGGCACGCTCCCGCGGGGGGATCGCCGCATCGTGCAGATCCGCCCAATCGCCACGCGAGAGCGCTTCCTTCTTGCGCCGCGACCAGCCCTTGACCTGGAACTCGGCCGCGAGGGCCTCGTGTCGGGACGGGAAGTCCTGGCTCCACATCAGCGTCACGGGGCGGCGCGTCTGCGTGTAGCCAGCCACCTCGCCGAGGTTGTGCTGGCCGATCCGGCGTTCGAGATCGTCCGTATGTCCGGTGTAATAACTGTCGTCGGCGCAGCGCACCATATAGGCCCAGAATGTCATGGCCGGGGCTTACGCGGTGGCGTGGTGGTCAAACAAGTCCTTCGACTTCGCTCAGGACGAACGGGGTGGGGGTGGTGCGCGTCTCGACGAGCGCGCGGGCTCTCGGGGCCGGGTGGCCCGCAGGACCTCGCCCCCTTCCGTTCGCCCTGAGCGAAGTCGAAGGGCCCCCGCCAGGGAAACGACCGACGGTCAGATCACTCCGCCCGCCCGACCTCCTCGACACTCCCGGCAAATGCCTCGAAGTCCTTCGCCTCGCTGAAGTCGCGGTACACGCTAGCGAACCGGATATACGCGACCGAATCGAGCCCCTTGAGCCCGTCCATCACCATCTCGCCAATCCGCTTCGACGTGACGTCGTTCTCGCCGAGCGTCTCGAGCCGGCGCTGGATCCCGCTGACGAGCTTGTCGATCCGTCCCGGCTCGATCGCGCGTTTGCGCGTCGCGATCGAGAGCGAGCGGAGCAGCTTCTCGCGGTCGAACGGCTCCCGGCGCCCCTCGCTTTTCAGCACGAACAACTCGCGCAGCTGGATGCGCTCGAACGTCGTGAAACGCGCGGCGCAGCCTTCGCACTGGCGCCGGCGCCGGATCGCCGCCCCGTCTTCTGTGGGGCGGCTGTCCTTGACCTGGCTGTCTTCATGTCCGCAAAAGGGGCAGCGCATTCAGACCTTCTTCTTGCCCTTGTAATAGGCATAGCCCGCGCCCGCGAGCGCGCCGAAGATCGGGCCGATCACCGGCACCGGGATCGCGACGACCGCGCCGAGTGCGCTCCACTTGGCCATGCTCTTGCCGAGGCCGGGGGGTCGCCTTGATGTCGTTCTGGATGTCATCGATCTTCGACATGCTCGTTATCCTTGATAGATGGGGAAGCGCGCGCACAGCGTGCGAACACGTGCCCGAACGTCCGCCTCGACCTGCGGGTCCCCATGCTCGCCCTTTTTCGCGAGCCCGTCCAGCACGTCGGCGACCATGTTGCCGATCTCGCGGAATTCGGCGGGGCCGAAGCCGCGCGTCGTGCCGGCGGGGGTGCCGACGCGGATGCCGCTGGTCTTCATCGGCGGGAGCGGATCGTTGGGGATGCCGTTCTTGTTGCAGGTGATGCCTGCACGCTCGAGCGCCTCGTCCGCGTCGCGCCCGGTAATGCCGAGCGGGGTGAGGTCGATCAGCGCGAGATGCGTGTCGGTGCCGCCCGAGACGACGTCCGAGCCGCGCTCCTTGAGCGTCGCCGCGAGCACCTTCGCATTCTCGACGACCGCGGCGATATAGCTCTTGAAGTCGGGCTGGAGCGCCTCGCCGAACGCGACCGCCTTGGCTGCGATCACGTGCATCAGCGGCCCGCCCTGGAGCCCCGGGAACACCGCCGAGTTGATCTTCTTCGCGATCGCCTCATCGTTCGTCATGATCATGCCGCCGCGCGGACCACGCAGCGTCTTGTGCGTGGTCGTGGTCACGACATGCGCGTGACCGAACGGCGTCGGGTGAAGCCCCGCCGCGACGATGCCCGCGAAATGCGCCATGTCGACCATGAAATAGGCGCCGACCTTGTCCGCGATGGCGCGGAAACGGGCGAAGTCGATGACGCGCGGATAGGCCGAGCCGCCCGCGATGATCAGCTTCGGCTGATGCTCGACCGCCAGCGCCTCGACCTGGTCGTAATCGATCAGGTGCGTTGTCGCGTCGACGCCGTACTGGATCGCGTTGAACCACTTGCCCGACTGGGCGGGCTTGGCGCCGTGAGTCAGATGGCCGCCCGCGTCGAGGCTCATGCCGAGGATCGTGTCGCCGGGCTTGACCAAAGCGAGCATCACCGCGCCGTTCGCCTGCGCGCCCGAATGCGGCTGGACGTTGACGAAGCCGCAGCCGAAGATCTGCTTGGCGCGCTCGATCGCGAGCGTCTCGACCGTGTCCGACGGCGCGCAGCCCTGGTAATAGCGCTTGCCCGGATAGCCCTCGGCGTACTTGTTGGTGAAGACCGAGCCCTGCGCCTCGAGCACCGCCTTGGAGACGATGTTCTCGCTCGCGATCAGCTCGATCTGGGTCTGCTCGCGCTCGAGCTCCGCCTCGACGCCGGCGAAGACGCCGGCATCGGCATCGGCGAGGCCGCGGGTGAAGAAGCCGTCCGGCTGGACGTCATGGAGCGTGTTGGGCTGGGTGCTCATGCGGGGACCTTTGCGGAAGTCCGGTCGACGGCGGAGAGCTTGTCGACACGGTGTTGATGACGGCCGCCGGCGAAATCGGCGGACAGGAAGGCTTCGACGCACGCCTTTGCCATTTCCTCGCCGATCAGGCGGGCGCCCATCGCGATGGCATTGGCGTCGTTGTGGATCCGCGCGAGGCTCGCCGACAGCGGCTCGGAGACGAGCGCGCAGCGGCAGGCGGGATTGCGGTTGGCGGCGATCGAGATGCCGATGCCCGAGCCGCACAGCGCGATGCCGCGCTCGGCGCGACCGTCCTCGATCGCGGCGGCCAGCGCATAGCCGTAATCGGGATAATCGACGCTCGCGGTGCCCTCGGGCCCGAGATCGAGCACGTCGTGCCCGGCCTCGCGCAGCCACGCGGTCAGCACCGCTTTCAACGAAACGGCGGCATGGTCGGACGCGATGGCGATGCGCACCTGGCGTATTCCTGTGATCGGGATCGGGTGCCCAGCCCTTTACCGAGCCGAGCCGGGATTTGCCACACCTGTTCGCGAAGGCGGCGCATAGAGCCTGACGATCCCCCGCCGCCAGGGGGAGGATTGCAATGACCGCCCTGCCGCCTGCAAAGAGATCCCCATGAAAGCTCTCGCCCTAACCGCCGCCCTTGCCGCCCTCGTCCTCGCCGCCTGTTCCGGACCGGCACCCGAGACGCGCGGCGATGCGAGCATGACGTCGGTGGGCGCAACCGAGACGACGCGCCCCCGAAAAGGTCGTCGCAGAACCGACGCGCGACCTGTCGGGGCGGTGGATCGGCGTCGAGGGCATGGTCCTCGACGTGACGCCGGCGGGTGAACCGGGGCAGTTCCGGCTCGCGATGCAGTGGGATCTCGACCACAAGGGGGTGTTCGATGCGCGCGCGGTCGGCGACACGATCGTCTTCACGCGCGACGGGGTGCGCGAGATCCTGCGGCCGACGAACGGCGACGCGACGGGTCTGAAATATCTGGCCGGCAAGACCGACTGCCTGACGGTCAAGACGGGCGAAGGCTATTGTCGCCGCGGATCAACGCGCTAGTGTCGGTCGCGTGACCCTGTCCAAGCCCCAGGCGGATGCCGCCCGCGCCCATCTCTCGAGTGTCCTGATCCGGACCGGCGAGGAAGACCGTGACGCCTTTCGCGAGCTTTATGCGCTGACCCAGGCGAAGCTTTTCGGGATCACCCTGCGTATCTGTGGCAATGCTCAAGCCGCGGAGGATGTGCTGCACGACGTCTATCTCACGATCTGGAAGCGCGCCGGCGGCTGGGAACCCGGTCGTGCGAGCCCGATCACCTGGCTGGCGACGATCGCGCGCAATCGTGCGATCGACTGGCAGCGCGCACAGGGCGTCCGCCGCGCCTCGCCGATCGACGATGCACCGGACATTGCCGACCCGCAGCCGAGCGCCGAGGCCTTGCTGCTCGACGACGAGGCGACGCGGCGGTTGCACGCCTGTCTCGAGGGTCTGGAGCAGCAGCAGCGCGACGTGATCCGGACCGCGTTCTTCGATGGCGTGACCTATGCCGAGCTCGCGCTGCGTCGCGCGGTGCCGCTCGGGACGATGAAGAGCTGGGTGCGGCGCGGGCTGGCCCGATTGAAGGATTGCCTCGGTGGCTGATCGTGATCCGCTTGCGGGCGAATTCGCCCTGGGCCTGCTCGAGGGCGACGAGCGGGCGGCGGCGGTGCGCCGCCTGCTCGCCGAACCCGGTTTCGCCGCCGATGTGGAATGGTGGCGCACGCAGTTCGCGGCGCTGTTCGACCTGTGGCCCGAGCATGACGCGCCACCGCAGCTCGCGGCGCGGGTCGAGACGAGTCTCGACGCCCTCACCCGCCAATCGGGTCGCACGGCCGACGGCGTGACCACGCTCCGCAG
>NZ_JRVI01000065.1:0-44731 GCF_000783375.1 Sphingomonas sp. Ant20 | reverse complement strand
CGCCTGATCCGCGCGTCGGCCGGCCGGGCGGTCCTGCGCGACTATGGCGGTGGCACTACGGGCAAGCCGGCGGTCATCGTTATACCCTCGCTGATCAACCCGGCGGCGATCCTCGATCTTTCCGCGGACACGTCGCTGATGCAGTGGCTGGCCACGCGGGGCTATCATGCGCACCTGCTCGACTGGGGAACGCCGGGGCCCGAGGATCGGGACCTCGACCTCGACGCGCATGTCGCGCGCATCCTCCTGCCCCTGCTGCAAGGGTTTGCCACCCCGCCGATCCTGGTGGGCTATTGCCTGGGCGGCACCCTCGCCGTCGCCGCTGCCGCCTTGACGCGGGTCGCGGGGCTGGCGACGATCGCGGCGCCTTGGCATTTCGCCGGCTATGGCGAGACCGCGCGTGCCGAGATGGCGCGACTTTGGCGCGCCGGTGCGCCGTTTGCGCGCCAGACGGGGCTGTTGCCGATGGAAGTGCTGCAAAGCGGGTTCTGGCAGCTCGCGCCCGCGCAGACGATCGCGAAATACGAGGGGTTTGCCGACCGCGATCCGACCAGCCCCGGCGCGCGCGCGTTCGTCAGGCTGGAGGACTGGGCGAATGCGGGTGCGCCGCTCCCCGCCGCCGCCGCCGCCGGACTGTTCGGGGACATGATCGCCCTGGACCTCCCCGGACGCGGTCTGTGGCGGATTGCCGGTCGCTCGATCGCCCCGCGGGCGCTGTCCTGCCCCGCGGTCGAGTTCGTCGCGCGCAACGACCGGATCGTGCCGGCCGCGACTGCGATCGGACTGGCGGACCGGCGCGACGTCGATGCCGGCCATGTCGGCATGATCGTCGGCCGCCGTGCCCGCGCCCAGCTCTGGGAGCCGCTCGCGAACTGGATAGATTCGCTCGGCTAGCGTATTGCATTCTCGAAACGAGAGGACCCGTCATGACCGCCACCCACCCCAGCGACATTGTCATCACCGCCGCCAAGCGTACGCCGGTCGGCAGCTTCCTCGGCGCCTTCGCCACCGTCCCCGCGCATGAGCTCGGCCGCACTGCGATCGAGGCGGCACTCGCGCAGGCGGGTGTCGACGGCGCCGATGTCTCCGAAGTGATCCTCGGCCAGGTGCTGACCGCAGCGCAGGGGCAGAATCCCGCGCGTCAGGCGTCGATGGCGGCGGGCGTTCCGAAGGAAGTCCCCGCCTGGGGCGTCAACCAGGTCTGCGGCTCGGGGCTGCGCGCGGTCGCGCTTGCCTGCCAGGCGATCCAGACCGGCGATGCGACGATCGTCGTCGCTGGTGGGCAGGAATCCATGTCGCTGTCCGCGCACGCCCAGTCGATCCGCGGCGGGCAGAAGATGGGCACTCTCAGCCTTGTCGACACGATGGTCAGCGATGGCCTGACCGACGTGTTCAACGGTTATCACATGGGCATCACCGCCGAAAATCTCGCCGAGCAATATCAGGTGACGCGCGGCGAACAGGACGCCTTCTCGGTCAGCTCGCAGAACAAGGCGGAGGCGGCCCGCGGATCGGGCCGGTTCAAGGACGAGATCGCCGTGGTAACGATCAAGGGCCGCAAGGGCGACGCGATCGTCAGCGACGACGAATATATCCGCGCGGGCGCGACGATCGAGAGCGTGTCGGGCGTGCGGCCGGCGTTCAAGAAGGACGGCACCGTCACCGCGGCGAATGCGAGCGGCCTCAACGACGGCGCCGCCGCGCTGGTGCTGATGCGCCGCGACGAGGCCGAGCGCCGCGGCAGTCCGGTGCTCGCAACCATCCGCAGCTGGGCCTCCGCCGGCGTCGACCCGTCGATCATGGGCATCGGCCCCGTCCCCGCCACGCGCCGCGCGCTGGAGAAGGCCGGCTGGACGATCGCCGATCTCGACCTGATCGAGGCGAACGAGGCGTTTGCCGCCCAGGCTCTGTCGGTCGGCAAGGAGCTCGGCTGGGATGCCGACAAGGTCAACGTCAATGGCGGCGCGATCGCGATCGGCCACCCCATCGGCGCCAGCGGCGCGCGTGTGCTGACGACGCTGATCTACGAAATGCAGAAGCGTGACGCGAGCAAGGGTCTTGCCACGCTGTGCATCGGCGGCGGCATGGGGATTGCTATGTGCCTCGAACGGTGAGACTGCCGTTGCCGCACTTATAAGCCTCAAACGAATAAAGGGGGCCGCTCTGTAAGACGAGCGGCCCCCTTTATCAAATTATAGCCGGCTCAGAACTTGCCGGCAACGCTCACTGCGAATCGACGACCGATCAGATCACTATAGCTCGCCGGGATGATGATGCCGTTATACTCTTCGCCGACCCTGTTGAACAGGTTGGTCACGGCAAAGGTAACCCGGAAACGATCGCTTGCGTTTATGTAGACGCTCGGATTGACCGTCACGAAATCCTTGAGCTTGTCGATTTCGCGAAGATCGGCACCACGGCTGACACGAGAGAAAAGCGCTTCGCCCGTATAGTTGAACGAAGTCGAGATGCCGAAGTCGTCATGAAAATAGGAGAGGTTGTACTGGCCCTGAAACGTCGGATCGCCCAGCGTTCCGTCGGTCCGCACGGGGGCAACGCCGGTGATGTCGTTGACGCGCTTGAGCGAGACGAAAAGATTTCCCCGCATCCCGACCGAGCCAGGAATGCCCAGACCCGACAGCGAACGATTATAGGTGAGTTCGGACTGGATCCCTTCAAACTTGATCTTGTTTCCGTTGACGAAACCACTTCCGACACCTGGGTTTAGGGGGTCGTTGACCACCTGGCCGCCATTGTTGCCACCGTTCGCCGATGCGCCGCCTTGTCCCTGTGCATAGCGTCGGATCTGTGAGCAGAACGCATTGCCGTTCGCCGGATCGGCGGCGTTGAACGTCGAATTGTCGAAACACGCCGATGCGATCTGCGCGACCGTCAGGCTGGCAATCGGATCCGAGATCTTGATGTTCACATAATCGACCGTCAGCGTCAGGTTGGGAATGAAACGCGGCTGTAGAACGACACCGTAGGTGAAGCTCTTCGCCACTTCATTCGCAAGCCCGACATTGCCCCCGTTGCGTCCCGGGACGGTGGCGGCTGCGGCATCCAGTGGCGTGGCATTCGGGAATGCCGACAGGAAGGCCGCGCAGTTGCGGGCACGGTTTTCGGGCGCGGCACCGGCATTGATGTTGGCAGGCGAACACAGGTCGGGAACCGTGGTGAACACGTTCGCAACGGGGGAGAACAGCTCGGTGATGGCAGGTGCGCGGAACGACTTCGTATAATTGCCGCGCAGCGCGATATCCCGGATCGGCGCGAACGACACGCCGCCTGCATAGGCCGTGAAACCGCCATTGACGGTGTTGTTGACGTGACGGCCGCTGGCATTCAGCTGAAGCGAATGCAGGAACGACAACCCGTTCTGCGCCGTGACGATCGGAAGGATGACTTCGCCGAACACCTCGTCGACATTGTATCGTCCCGCGACCGGAAGAATGGCGACAGCACGCCCCTGCCCCAGTTGTTCGAAGGTGCTGGGGGTGAAGCTGCCGCGCTCCTCGCGATGCTCATAGCCCAGGTTCAAGCCGGTCTCGTTGCCGAACAGGTCGAACGGGCTGCCGCCGACATTGACGTTGTAAACGATCTGTTCGAGCCGGCTCCTCGTGATGTTCTCGGATACGATGTACGACCGTGCCTCCGGGCTCGAAAGACCTTCACCCAACAGGTTGAGCGGCACGCAGGCGGCGTCTGCGACTGGCGTACCGCCAGGTGCGGCCTGCACCAACGGGGTTGCCGTGCACACGATCTGCCCCGCAGCGTTCCGCGTGACGTTCACCGCATTGATGAACCGCTGGGCGTTGATGTCCTGTCGGGTATCGCGAATATCGACCCGACCGATGTTGCTGCTGGCTTCATAGTTGAAACGACGACCACCAATATTGAAATCGCCGCGGACGCCGGCGACGGCACGATATTGCTTGTTGGTCGAGAAGCCCGTCAGGTCAGCCAGATCGAGCGACGCACGCGAGACCTGGAACCGCTGGACGCCGAGCGCCGTCAGCTGCGCGCGCGCTGATCCGTCAGGAACGGGCTTGCGCTCGTGAACGTCAGCGCGCCGCTGAGACCGCCGAACAGGCTGCTGTTGAAGGTCGGCTGCTGAACCAGTTCGTCACCGCGCGACTGGAAATAGGTTGCCTCGATGAAGACCTTGAACGCATCGGAAAAGTCGTAACCGGCAAAGCCGTTAAACACGTTGCGCCGCAGATCGCTGGTGATCTGCGAATAATCGTTGAAGCGGAACCCGTCGCCGCCGCTGCCCTGCTGGACGCTCACGAACCGGATACCCCGGTTGAAGGGCACGAGATTGCCGCTGCGGTCGAACTGATAATTCTGCACTGCCGCCGCGACTGAGCCGGTCCCGTTCGCGTTGGCGAAGGCCGACGTGATCAGACCTCCACCGGTCAGCAACGGCAACGTCCGGTCGCGTACCAGGATCGATCCGGGAAATCCGTCAGTTCCGGAATCATTGAAACCGATTCCCGTATTCACCCGGCCGTCATTTGCGGCGGTCGTACCAGCAGGGCGGCCGAGCTGCGCGGACTGCGCTGTCGAGGGATTGTCGGCCGATCCGATATTGTCGCGAAGAAAACCACGCGAATTGTACAGCAAGCCCTTTTGATAGTCGCGCGTATAGGCCAGCGTGATGTTACCGCGGCCATCGTCAAAGTCGAAGCCGCCCGCCAGCGCTAGGTTGTAACGGAATGCGTCCCCTTCTTCCGTGATACCGCTCAATGCGGTGTAGCGGACGCCCTTCAGGCGGGTGTCGAGAATGAAATTGACCGTCGAGGCAATCGCGTCTGAACCATAGGTGGTCGCCCCGACCGTTGAGATCTGTTCGATACGGTCGAGCAACAGCGTCGGAATGACGTTGACGTCGACCTGCGTCCCCGCGCCGCCCTGGTTGAAGATCGTCGTCACGTTGGACGATACCGAGCGGCGGCCGTTGATCAGCGTCAGCGTCCGGTTCGAACCCAGGCCAAGTCCGTTGATGAAATTGACGCCTTGGCCAAACGAACCCTGCGCGCCCGCGGGCGTGATGCTGCCGCGAATGCCCGGCGTCTCGTTCAGCGCATCGGCGGCATTGGTCAGGCCGCGATTGGACAGATACTGATTGTTGATCACCGTGATCGGCACGGTGCCTTCGACATTCGGCAGCCGGATACGCGATCCGGTGACGGTGATCTCTTCGGGGGCGGACTCGCGCCGCGTTGCGCCATCGGCGCCCACCGCCGGCTCGCCCGCGACCGGCGCGCACAGCGACCCATCGGCGAGACGCTCCTGGCCGGGCGTGCATTCAGGGGTGGTCGAGGTTTGTGAATAGGCGGTGCCGCAAAATCCCGCGGCCAAGACGGCAAGCGCGGATACGCGAACGAGCAGATTGCATCGCATTAGTTATATCCCCCTGTGAACACGTGATTTTCTAGGGAGACATCGGACGAAGATCGACCCTTACATGACGGAAGTGTCATTTGGCGCCGCACGCGTTGTAAGAATGCAACATATTTGACACAATATGTCGATTTATAATCTATGTTTGTTGTTAAAAACCCCTGCAAGGCCGCTTAGGTGTATTTTGGTTTAAACCCTATGGTTTGCGATCGCACGGCGGAAGCTGTGAGCCTCGTTGACAACGACGCGGCCGCTATCGCCCCGCTGCGGTGATAACGCCACCTCGCCTCTTCGAGTTCACAACATGGAATATGGAAGAGGATGTGTCGAATTGTTGCGTGAACGCTACAGTTTTGTGAAAACTCGGACTTCCGTTCATGCTGCAGCAATAAACCAATTGCGCGGCCAATCGCATGGCGTCACCCTCTCGCCATCGAATAGGGCATAAATGCCAACGCAAAGGGGTTTTATGAAATTTTCTCGCTTTCTGGGCGCGACGGCGATCGTCGGCGCGCTTGCGGCACTGCCCGGCACTGCGCTGGCACAAACCGCACCGGATCAGGTCGCACCTGTTGCGGAAGCACCCCAGCGCGAAGCGTCACAGCCCGCGAACGACGAGATCCTCGTCACCGGGTCGCGCATCGCCAGCCCGAACGGCGAATCCGCGGTTCCCGTCAGCACGATCAGTGCGGT
This sequence comes from Sphingomonas sp. Ant20, assembly GCF_000783375.1. Taxonomy (NCBI): domain Bacteria; kingdom Pseudomonadati; phylum Pseudomonadota; class Alphaproteobacteria; order Sphingomonadales; family Sphingomonadaceae; genus Sphingomonas; species Sphingomonas sp. Ant20. The sequence goes on along the minus strand of NZ_JRVI01000065.1, from coordinate 38,632 downwards.
CGAACTGACGACGACCGCCAAGACGTCGATCGGCGACGTCCTGAACGATCTGCCGCAGCTCCAGAGCACCTATAGCCAGGCGAACTCGACCCGCTTCCTCGGCACGGCCGGCCTCAACCTGCTCGACTTGCGCGGCCTTGGAACGCAGCGCACGCTCGTGCTCGTCAACGGTCGCCGGCATGTCGGGTCCGACATCCTCAACAACGCCGTATCGGTCGACACCAACACGATCCCGACTGACCTGATCCAGTCCGTCGATCTTGTGACGGGCGGTAATTCGGGCGTCTACGGATCGGACGCGCTGGCCGGCGTCGTCAACTTCATCCTGAAGGACAATTACGAGGGTCTGCAGGTCCGCGGCCAGGGTGCGATCAGCGAGCGTGGCGATGCCGGGTCCTATTTCGGCAGCGTCCTGGCGGGCAAGAATTTCGCCGACGGCCGCGGTAACATCGCGGTCAATCTGGAATATTCGCGGCAGAATGCGCTCTACGCGTCGCAGCGCGACTATCTGCGCCAGGCCAACGGCTTCATCGCAACCGATTCCGACTCCGCGGGCGTCGCTACCGGTCAGACGAACCTGAACTATGACGGCATTCCGGATTCGGTGTTCTTCCGCGATATCCGGTCGGCAACGATCTCGGCCGGCGGTCTTGTCGCCTTTGCAAGCCCGACCGCGCGTGCGGGCGCGACAACACGCCGACGGCGACGTTCAACAATGCCGGACGCCCCTTCTCGTGCAACTTCCTGTTCCAGTCGTCCGGCGCCCTGGCGCAGCAAACCGGCTCGCGTGTCGGCCTTGCCGCAACGGCCGGCACGGGCAGTGCCACCAACCCGTTCCGCGCCAGCGCGGTACCGGCCGGATCCTATCTGAGCGGCAATGGCGACACGCGCCGTGAAGGGCAGCTGATTCAGATCCTGCCAGAACTCAACCGGTATTCCGCCAATCTCATCGGCCATTTCGAGGTATCGGACGCCTTCGTCCCGTTCATCGAGGCCAAATATTCGCGCACCGATTCGGTCGGACAGGGGAGCTCGGGACCGGCCTTCTTCACCGGCCAAACGCTGGACCTTCTTTACGAGCGGCCGCGACTTGACAACCCCTATCTGTCGGCCGATGCGCGCAACACCATCGCTGCGCAGATCCTCGCAAGCGGTATCAATCCGACCACCAACGCACCGCTCACGGCCGCGAACATCACCGCGATCAACAACGGGTCCTTCCGCTTCATCCTGCGCAAGAACCTCACCGATCTGGGCGTCCGCACCGAAGCCGCGCGGCGCGAAACCTACCGTCTTGTCGGCGGTGTCCGGGGCACGTTCAACGACGACTGGCACTATGAGCTTGCGGGGAACTATGGCGAGTTCCGCGAAAAGACGAAGGTCATGGGCAATCTGAACCAGCAGCGCATGGTGCTTGCCCTCGACGCCGTCACCAATCCGGCAAACGGCCAGATCATCTGCGGATCGCAGCTGCCGGGTACGGGTCAGGCGCGCGCCGATGCGTCCTTCGGCGGCGACATCGCCGGAAACGCAGCCGTCCAGGCGGCGGATATCGCCGCCTGCCAGCCGCTCAATCCGTTCGGCACCGGGAATATCTCGCAGGCGGCCAAGAACTACGTCCTTCAGGACACGGTCTCGAGTGGCAAGATCACGCAGCTTGACATCAACGGCTTCGTCTCCGGCGATCTGAGCCAGCTGTTCAGCCTGCCCGGCGGCGACATCGGCTTCTCGGTCGGCGGCGAATACCGGCGCGAGACGGCCTTCTACGAGCAGGATCCCTTGGTCTCGTCAGGCTATACCTTTTACAACGCGATCGGAAAGTTCGACCCGACCTCGTTCGAGGTCAAGGAAGCGTATGGCGAAATCCGCATACCGCTGTTGAAGGACATCACGCTCATCCGCGAGCTGACACTGAGCGGTTCGGGCCGCGTGTCGGATTACAAGGGCTCGGCGGGCACGGTTTACGCATATAGCGGCAACGCGACCTATACGCCGATCGATGGGATCCGTTTCCGCGGAAACTATTCTCGCTCGGTCCGTGCGCCCAACCTGTCCGATCTCTACTCGCCGCAATCGCAGAACTTCGCCACCGTCACAGATCCGTGCTCGGCGCGAAACGTCGCGGGGGGCACGCAGTTCCGGGCCGGCAATTGCGCCGCGGCGGGCATTCCGACCACCTACGACTATGTCTACGCACAGACGCTGGAGATTGTCAGCGGCGGCAATCCGCAACTCGACGTCGAAAAGTCGGATTCCTACACCTATGGCGTGCTGCTCCAGCCCAGGTTTATCCCGGGCCTGACGCTGTCGGTCGATTACTACAACATCAAGGTCAACAATGTGATCACCGCGCCATCGGCGCAGGGCATCATCAACAGCTGCTACGATTCGCCAACGACCGGCAACCAGTTCTGCTCGCTCTTCACTCGCGTTCCCGCGGGTCAGACCGGTGCTGTCGGTGAAGAGCAGTATCGCATCGTCGAGGGCAGCCTTCAGCAGACCTTGCTCAACTATGCAAAGCTGCAGGTTCGCGGTATCGACGTCGACCTGAACTACACGCACACCTTTGGCGATGTTCGCCTGAACAGCCACATCATCTACACGCACGTGCTGACCAACAGCTCGTTCACCGACCCGACGCAGCCGGGCTTTGCTGACACGACGGTCGGCGAAGTTGGAACGCCCAAGGATCAGGTCAACTGGAACCTTGGCGCTGATTTCGGCTCGGTCTTCGGCAACCTGCAGATGCGTTACATCACGAAGCAGTCGGTCGGGGCCGCCGAGAACCGTCAGTCGTTCCAAGGCCGCGTCCCGCAGAACCTCGACGATTTCGACATCCCCTACTACCCCGACGTGTTCTACATGGACGTGAAGTTCGGCGTGAACGTCACGCGCGAAACGAACTTCTACTTCGGCATCGACAACCTGACCGACCGCCTCCCGCCACTGGGCTCGACGGGCATCGGCGCCGGCACCGCGATCTTCGAGCCGCTGGGCCGCAAATTCTACGCCGGGTTCCAGGCGAAGTTCTGACCTGATCGCGATTTTCGCGACAAACGCTATCCCTTGGGGGGCGGGTGATTTCCACCCGCCCCTTTTTTTGTAACCCGCCGGTCCGCGGACACCTATGCGTTGCTTGCCGTGACCTAGTGCCGCGCCTTGCCCGCGCGGGGCGTCACGCAGATATACGCGGCGCGTCCCAAACGCGCTGGAACCTGGTGCCCATCGCGGTCAGCAGTTCATATTGCGACATTCCCGACACGACGGCCGCATCCGGCAAGGCTGGGTCAAAGGCGATCCAGTCCCCCTCGCTAGCAGTCGCCGAGGTCACGTCGATCGCGACGAGATCCATCGAGACCCGGCCGATCACTGCGAGCCGGTCCTGGCCATGCCATGCGGTGCCGCAATTGGAAAATCCCCGGAAATACCCGTCGGCATATCCAAGATTGACAACCGCGACATCGGTGTCGGCCTTCGCGGTCCATGTCGCATTATACCCGACCGCGTCGCCTGCGCGCACCCGCCGGACCTGCAGGATCTCCGCCTCGGGATAAACCACCGGCGTGATCACTTCGCCCAGTTCCCCTCGCGGCACCCCGCCATACACCGCCAATCCCGGCCGTGTCAGATCAAACGCATAATCGTGCCCCAGCGCGATCCCTGCGGAATTGGCGAGACTCATCCGCCGCGCGCCCGTCATGCCCTGCAACGCCGCGAACCGATCGCGCTGCAGCGCGTTCATCGCCGCGTCCTCATCGGCGCAGGCGAGATGGCTCATCAGCGTCTCGATCGTCAGTCCGTCGAGCAGTCCGTCGGCGATATCCTGCGCGGACACGCCGAGGCGGTTCATCCCCGTGTCGACCATGACGTCGCACGCGCCCCCGCCCCCCGGCCTTCCAGCGCGCGACCTGTGCGGGCGTGTTCAGCACCGGACGCCCGACCCCGGCGCGGGCAGCCGCCATGTCTTCGTCACGGACGCGTGCAGGACGGACACCGCGAGGCCGAGCGGTGCCAGCTCGACCGCCTCGCGCCAGTTGGAGACGAAGAAGTCGCGACACCCCGCCCCCGCGAGACGCTGCGCGACCTCGACCGCGCCCAGACCATAGCCGTTCGCCTTGACCGCCGCCCCACACGCGGCGCGGCCACTCATGCGGTCGAGCGTCTGCCAGTTGCGGACAAGAGCGTCGCCGTCGAGGCGCAGGCGGAGCGGGGCGGGAATATCGATCACCCGCGCGGGATAGAGCGCTCGCGCGGCATCGTCGATGACCTTCCCGTCTCCCCGCCCTCGCCCGGCCCCGATCCGTCCGTTACCGCATGGCGTAGCGCAGCCCGATCCAGAGCGTGCGCGGCGTTGCACGCTCGACAATCGTACCGCTGCTGATCCCCGCCTCGACCGTTTCATCGAACAGGTTTTCCGCGCGCGCCTCGACGACCAGCGCGCGGGTAATCGGATAGGCCGCATAGGCGTCGAGCGTGGTCGCGGGATCGAGGCTGCGGCTGTTCTGATCGTCGTCGAACTGGCGCGCGACATGGCGCACCGTCAGCGATGCGGCGGCGGCATCGCGTCGCCAGTCGATCGTCGCCGATACCTGGTCGCGCGGCGTCTGGGCCGGACGCAGCCCGTCGAGCGCGATCGCGGCGGCCGAGGCGTCCACGGTCGAATTGACGTGCGACCACGAGGCCTGGACGCCGACCGGGCCGGGGCGATACGCGGCATCGATCTCGAACCCATGCGCGCGGATCGCGTCGAGGTTGCGGCGGACGCGCGACGCGCTGGTGGCGGTCGACGACAGCGTGACGTTGGCGATCGCGTCCTTCAGCCTGTTGTAGAAATAGGTCGCGGCGATGCTGACCCCCGGCGCGGGCGCAGCGTGACCCCACCCTCGACCCCGGTCAGCCGCTCTGGCGACAGCAGCGCATTGGCCGCGGTCGTGTCGTTGCCGACGCGGAACGGGCGATAGAGTTCGTTGAGCGTCGGCAGCCGCCAACCGCGATAGCCCGCGACGCGGAACGTAACCGCGTCGACGGGACGATAGGCGATCCCCGCGCGGCCCGTCGTTTCGGTGCCCTCCCGATCGGCAGAGCGCAGGTCGGTGACCGGCAGCCCCCCGGCAAGCGGTCGTTCCGACAGATACCCCTGGTCGATCGTCCAGCGGTCGATCCGCCCGCCAAGGCTGAACGTCACATCGCCCGCGACGAGGCTGCCGTCCGCGAACAGCCCCGACGTGGTCGAGCTGCCGCCCGCCTCGCGTCGCCGGGTCGGATTGCCGCCGGCAAAAAAGAACAGCTCCTGCGTCTTGCCGCTCACGTCGCGAATGTCCGCACCGAGCCGCAGCGTGATCGCCTCACCAAGCGGCGGCAGGAGTTCGAACCGCGCACCGAGCCCCGTCGCGGGCGTATTATACTGGTCGAGCGACTGGGTGGTCGTGCTGCGTGCCGCGTTGATGCTGCCGAAGCTCGAGGCAAAGGCGCGGGTCTGAAGATAACCGAGCAGCGAATAGCCCCAGCGTCCCCGCCCGACCAGTCGCAGGCTGGCATCCGCGCCCTCGCTGCGATTGGCGGTGAAATCGCTGCCGCGGTCGCGCGTGTCGGTGAAGGCGCTCGCGTTCAGCTGCAGCTCGGTGGTCGCGTCGACGGCGATCACCGTGCGCACGGCGCCCGACGCCTGTTCATACGGCGCCGGGCGATCGACCGCGCCGCGCGACCCCGCGACCGTCGGCGTGAAGCCGTCGCCGCGCGTATAAGCGCCCGACACGACCGCGAAACCGCCGTCGCGGACCAGCGCCGCGGAGGCCTGCGCGTCGACCGAATCGCGGCTGCCATAGGCGATGCCCGCCTGGAACGGGGTCAGCTGGCCAGGACTGGCGCTTTCGAGCTCGACGGTGCCGGCAAGTGCGCCCGGCCCCTGATAGCCGCTGCCGCCGCCACGCGTGACGCGGATCCGGCCGAGCCGGCCCGTCGCATAGGCGGGAAACGCGACCCAGCCGCCGAACGGGTCAGCCTGTGGGACGCCGTCGAACAGCAGCAGCGCGCGGCTCGACGCATTGCCACCGATGCCGCGCAGCGAAATGCCCTGGCTGGTCGGGTTGGCGCTGCGTGAATCCGAGCGGCGGAACTGCTGCAGCCCCGCGACATCGGCGAGCACGGTTTCCAGCCGGTTGCTCGCGCTCGACTGGATGCGGTCGCGCTCGATCGTGACAATATCATAGGCCCGGTCACCTGGTGCATCCGCCAAGCCGCGGCCGGTGACGACGATCACCGGCGGCGTCTCGGCGACGGGCGATGGGGCGACGCTCTGCGCGATGCCTGGCGTCAGGAGCGCGAGCGGAAGGAGAAGGACGGCGGACAGGCGACGCGATCGCGCGATAATGGTCATCGCGGGCTCATGCCAGCATTGCACCGCCGGCGAAAAGCCTCTTTCGCCAAAGACCTGACGCCAGGGCAAAGGCGGGCTGCGTCAGACGAGTTCGACCGCGACCGCCGTTGCCTCGCCGCCACCAATGCACAACGCCGCCACGCCCTTGCGCAGACCGCGCGCCTTGAGTGCGGCAACCAGCGTGGCGATGATCCGCGCGCCGCTTGCACCGATCGGATGGCCGAGCGCGGTTGCGCCGCCATTGACGTTCAGCCGGTCACGCGGGATTGCGAGGTCGCGCATCGCGATCATCGCCACCGTCGCGAACGCCTCGTTCACCTCGAACAGGTCGACGTCCCCGACCGACCAGCCCGCGCGGTCAAGCACCTTGCGGATCGCCGAGACGGGTGCGGTCGTGAACTGCGCGGGGGCGTGCGCATGCGCGGCGGTCGCGACGATCCGCGCCTCCTGCGCCAGCCCCAGCCGCGCGGCGACGCTCGCCCGCGTCAGGACCAGCGCCGCGGCACCGTCCGAGATCGACGCCGAGGTCGCCGCGGTGATCGTGCCGTCCTTGGCAAAGGCGGGGCGCAGGCCCGAGATCTTCTCGGGCTTTGCCTTGCCCGGCTGCTCGTCCTCGACGACCGCGACGTCACCGCCGCGCGTCTTGACCGTCACCGGCACGACCTCGTCGCGGAAATGCCCCCCGGTGACCGCCGCACTCGCCCGCGCGAGGCTTTCGAGCGCGAACGCGTCCTGATCCGCCCGCGTGAACTGATAGGCCCCCGCCGTGTCCTCGGCGAACGCGCCCATCGGCTTGCCCTTTTCATAGGCATCCTCGAGACCGTCCAGCATCATCGAATCGGAGACGACGTCATGGCCGATCCGCGCGCCGCCGCGATGCTTGGCGAGCAGGAAGGGCGCATTCGTCATGCTCTCCATTCCGCCCGCGACCACCACGTCGACGGTCCCGGCGGCAAGTGCCTCGAACCCCATGATCGCGGCCTGCATTCCGGATCCGCACATCTTGTTGATCGTGGTGGCCTCGACCGAGTCGGGCAGCCCCGCGCCGAGCGCCGCCTGCCGCGCGGGCGCTTGTCCTAGCCCGGCGGGCAGGACGCAGCCCATATAGATGCGGTCGATCACCGCCGGGTCGACGCGTGCGCGCTCGACCGCCGCCTTGACCGCGGTCGCGCCGAGTTCGGTCGCGGTGACCCCTGACAGGGCCCCCTGGAATCCACCCATCGGCGTACGGGCATAGCTGGCGATGATGATCGGATCGTCGGTCATGGTGATCGTTCCTGTAAACGGCATGCGGCGTGCGCCAGTGGACCTGGGCCGGCGTTGCCGCGCACGGGCGCGGACCATACCGGATCATCCAAAGTCGCTGCAACCGACGCTCTGAGCGCCCTGCCATACCCGCCGCAAATGGCGTGTCAACACCACCGCGCCGCCGTGGCGCGCTGCCCCGAATTGCCGGACGCAGCACGTCGCACCCCCGGCCCGACGCGGTACCCGCGCAACGAACCGCCAGACGCGCGCGTTCACAGGCCATGGTCAATCGACCGTGCCCAGACTTGGAAGCGTCACCGGCCAGCATAAGCCGGGACCTGAAAGGAGACGAACATGACCCATATGTTGCTCGCCGGCCTCGCGCTCGCGACCGCCGCCACCATGGCCGCACCGACCATCGAACACACCACGCGGGTCGATCATCACAGCGGCCCCGTGGAGGTCCGTTATCGCGGCGCGGTCGTCGTCGAACACCGCCAGATCGGCGCGGTCGCACCAGCCGGACAATCCTCGACGCTGCGTTGTGCCTGGACCGCCAACATGATCGTCGACCGCCATGCCAAGCGTCGTCGGGAACGCTGATGACGCGCAACTTCGCACGCGATGGCGTAGCGGCGGGCCACCAGCCGGGATGGTGCAGCAGCAGCCGCGCCGCGATCGCACGCGAGGTCGCCGCGAAGACGCGCGACCTGCATCACGACGTGACCGCCATGGCGCAAGAAGACCATGACGTACTCCGCGCCGAACTTGATCAGATCCACGGAGCGTTGGCCGCAGGATGACGCGCCCCTTCACGCACACACTCGCGCTGACCCTGTGCAGCACGGGCAGCCTTTCTCCCAACGTCCGTGCGGGCACAGGTCGCGCCCTCCGGCGGGATCGAGGTCGCCACCGACGAGGCACGCCGCGGGCTCAGTTGGAGCGAGGGCCGCGCGGTGTTGTCCGCGGATGCGGCGGCCTCGCTCGGCAGGATCGACGCGACAGCGCGCGTGACGACGCTCCGCAACGCCGACCGCCACGCGGGCGCCGACGCGGTCGTCGACGTCATGCTGGCGACGGGGGTGGGATCTGGGCGCGGTCACGCTCCGGACGTCCGCGACCGGGCATCTGTTCGCCGGCGCGCGCACCGGGATGGACTATGCCGAGATCGGCGCGTCCGCGCGGTACAGCTATGGTCCCGCCCGTCTGGTCGGCGGGATCGAGTTCGCCCCGTCGCAGGATGCGCTGGGGGGCAGCAACGTCTATCTTTATGCGAATGCCGATGCCGGGATCCCCGGGACGCCCTACACGCTGCTCGCAGGTATCGGGCACTCCTCGGGCACCACGACGGATCCGCTGCGCATACAGCGGCTGCGTCCCGGTGGCAGCTATACCGATTGGCGATTGGGCGTGGAACGCCAGCAGGGGCCGCTGACGCTCGGGGTCGATTATATCGGCACCGACATCGCACGCGCCGATGCGACCGGCCCGTTTGCGGATGCGCGACACAGCGGCGACCGTATCGTCGCCCGCGCGCGGCTGGGCTTCTGATCCCGCAGGAGCGCAGTGATCCGCGCTCCCGAGTCCGGCCCCCTTAAAGGGCCGTGCTCACGAAGATCCAGAAATGACATGATGGGGTTTGGGAAGCCCGGAAGTCCCTGAGGACATCCTCTGCTTCGAATTATCCCTACCCGGCTTTCTGTCTGCAAAGACGAGAAAGACGGGTAGGGTCAATTCCATGGTGGGCGTGGCAAGGATTGAACTTGCGACCCCTGCGATGTCAACACAGTGCTCTACCACTGAGCTACACGCCCGCCGGAGCGCTCCACTAGCCGCGCTTATCGCGGGGCGCAAGCGCTCAATTGAAGCTTGTTGCATTATCCATCTCGAACAGCCGATCGACCTCGGCCACGAGGTCGCGGAGATGGAAGGGTTTGGACAGCACGCGCGCCTGCGGCATCGTCTTGCCCGCCTTCAGCGTGACCGCCGCAAAGCCGGTGATGAACATGACGCGGAGGTTCTTGCAGAGCTCGCCGGCACGCTGCGCCAGCTCGATGCCGTCCATCTCGGGCATCACGATATCGGTCAGCAGCAGGTCGAACGTCTCGGTCTCGAGCAGCGGAATCGCCGCGGTGCCACGGTCGACCGCGGTCACCGCATACCCCGATCGCTGCAAGGCGCGGGTAAGATATTCGCGCATGACCTGATCATCCTCGGCCAGCAGGATTCGCAACATCGATATATTCCCGTGATTTAGCGGTCCGTTACTCCATAAGCAGTTAAGATTTCCAGATCGTTTGCCCGTTCATGCAATGCGCCCTACGCTTTTCCGCATGCAGTCTCCTTCGTTCACGCGCTTCGGCGACCTGCCGCCTGCCAGCCCGGTGGTGATGTCGGTACCGCATGCCGGTCGCGACTATCCGCCCGCCTTGCGCGAGGCGTTACGCGTCCCGTTCGACACCGTCGTGGCGCTCGAGGACCGTCATATCGACATCGTTGCCACCCGGGCACGGACGGTCGAGACGATGATCGTGCAGACCCGGGCACGCGCCTGGATCGACCTGAACCGCAGCGAGGCCGAACGCGATCCCCGCGTGGACGAGGGGGCGAACCCGATGGCGCAGCCTCAACCCTCCGCCAAGCTGCGAAGCGGCCTCGGCCTGGTGCCGCGTCGGGCAGCCGCCGCGCCCGACCTCTGGCGGCGCCGGTTTACAGACGCGGACATCTCCAGCCGGATCGCCAACGACCACCGCCCCTATCATGACGCGGTGCGCGACGCGTTGGCCGCAGCGCAGGCGCGGTTCGGGATCGCGATCCTCCTCGACGTCCATTCGATGCCGCCGCTCTCGGCGGCGGGCGTACCGGGCGGCAGCCCGCCCCGGATCGTCCTGGGGGACCGTTTCGGCCGCAGCGCCGATCCGCGCTTCCTCGCCCGCCTCGAGACCGAGATCGCGGACACAGGCCTCCCCTTTGCCCGCAACGCGCCCTATGCCGGGGGGCATATCCTCGAACGACACGCGCGTCCCACCGCGGGGATCCACGCGATCCAGCTCGAATTCGATCGGTTGCTCTACTTGGATCGCCAGTTCGACGGGCTGGGCACCGGCGTGGATGCGACGGTGCGGCTGCTCAAGGCCCTTCTCACAGCCTTGACGAACGAGGCGCTGGCCATGGGCGCATCGGCCACCACCCGGGCCGCAGCGGCCGAATAAGGGCCAGCGCTAGCGACACCGATCACCCGCAGCGGGACCCCAGCTTGGCACATAAAAAAACCACCCCGTGCGCGAAGCACGAGGTGGCCAAGGTTCAGGGAGGAGGCACGCTAGAAGCGTGCCGTACGACGCCGCGAAAGGGGGGGACACGGTGCCGTACAGGTCTAAAATGGGCGAGCGGGATTTTGGTTCAACCCCGACGCGAAAAATTCTGCGCCGCAACGATCGCAGCTCGGGATCCCGGCGCGAGCGCGCGGTATCTGGTGCGCCGACCGACCGCGCTGCGATCGGTCGGCGCGGACGGATCAGCCGCCGAGCTGCGGCAGCGGCGTCTTGCCGAGCTGAACCTGGCGCGCAAAGATGTCGCGCATCAGCGCAAGTGAGAACAGGTGGGCGTACAGCAGCGGCAGCATGCCCGACTTGCTGATCTTGCGCAGCGCATCGCCGCGCAGGTCGATCAGCTTCTCCTCGTTGACCATCTGGAACCCGCGATAGACGAAGGGCTGCTCGGCACCGTCGGGCTGGATCGAGACTTCGCCGTCCATCAGCAGGCCGAGTTCGCGCAGCTCCTTCATGAAGTTCTGCGTGCGCGCGCCGGCCTGTTCGAACGATTCATTGAACGCCAGGATCGACTTGGTGACCTCGGTCGGCGCGCCATCCGCGAACAGCGCGTCGCCCTCGTCGAACGAACCGAGCGCATCGGAGGTCGGATCGAAGCAGAGCGACAGCTCCTGCGCATCGGGATGCAGCCGCGCGAGCATGTACGGATAGCGGCGGATATAGGCGGGAACGTAGAAGGTGTTCTCGGTCAGCTTGCCGTCGTCGCCGATGAAGACGTTGACGCCCTCGTTGAGGCCCATCAGCGCCAGCGGGATCGCATCGTCGCCGACCGAGAAGACGATCGGCATGTGACGCTGCACCAGCGGGAATTCGTCGACGGTGATCGGGATCGCATGCTGGCCGACGAGGAACGGCGCGCTCTCCTGCGGGCGGACCTTGTAATCGGCGTGCGTGTCGCTCGAAAGCGGCTCCAGGCCGTTGTAGAAGAGCGGAAGCTGCGGTGCGCTGGCCATCATGTATCTCCAGTGTTTCGTCAGAGGATCTGGGCGGCAGGACGCCGGCGATTGGCGCGAGGCTCTATGGCGTGACGCCTGCCCGTGCAAGCGTGACGAGCTTGCCGGGGTTCAGCAGCCCGTGCGGATCGAATGCGGTCTTCACCGCGCGCAGGATCGTCAGCCGTGCGGGCGACGACAACCGCTCCAGCTCGCCAATCTTCATCTGGCCGATCCCGTGCTCTGCGGAGATCGATCCTCCGGCCGCGACGACCAGATCGTCGACGAAGCGCGTCACGACCGGCGCATCCTCGGCATACCAGCGCGAGGGATCGGTGCCCTGCGGGGCGCGGACGTGAAAATGGACATTGCCGTCGCCCAGATGGCCGAACCCGCTGGCATGCGTACCGGGAAACCGCGCGTTGCAGGCCCGCGCGGCATCGATCATGAAGCGCGGCATCGTCTCGACCGGGACCGAGATGTCATGCTGGGTGGCGGGGCCGAGCGCACGTTCGGCCGCGGACAGGGAATCACGGATCCGCCAGAATGCCGCGGCCTGCGCCTCGCTGGCGGCGATCACGCATCCTCAGCCTGCCCTGCCTCCAGCGCGGCGCCCAGCAGCCGTTCGAGCAGCGCCGCGGGGGTTTCGCCGTCCATGGACGGTGCGGTTGCCTCGATCAGGACATGCCAGGCATGGTCGCCGTCGAGCGGCGCACGCGTTCCGGGGAGATGCGCGACCGCTGCCGCTAGCGTTTCACGCGGCAGGATCTCGAAGCTTTCGACACGGTCGGTCGCCGCCTGCAGGCCGCGCAGCAGCCGGAGCGCGCTGTCGGGTCCGGAGACCCCGACCCAGGCGACCGCGCGTGCGGCCACGGCTGGCACCAGCCGCAATGTGGCTGCGGTGACGATCGCCAGCGTTCCCTCGGATCCGACGAGCAGCTGATCGATGTCGTAGCCGCGATTGTCCTTCTTCAGCGCGGACAGGCCGTCATGGACGCTGCCGTCGAGCAGCACCGCCTCGACGCCTGCAACCAGCCCGCGCATCGTCCCGAACCGCAGCACCTGCGTGCCGCCGGCATTGGTCGAGACCAGGCCGCCGATCGTCGCGCTGCCGCGTGCGCCGAGCGTCAGCGGGAAGCGCTGGCCGACCGCCTGCGCAGCGTCGTCGAGATCGGCGAGGATAGCGCCTGCCTCCACCACCGCGAGGCCGGCCTCGGCATCGATCGACCGGATGCGGTTGAGACGGCGCAGCGACAGCAGGGCGGCACGGCCGTCGGCGGGCGGCGTTGCCCCTCCGACCATCGACGTGTTGCCGCCCTGCGGTACCAGCGGGACGCGGAACGCCAGCGCGGCCTGGGCGATCGCCGATACCTCGGCAACCGACGACGGGGCGAGCATCAGCGGGGCTGCACCATGGAACCGGCCGCGCCAGTCCTCGAGCCAGGGGGCGATATCTGTGGCATCGGTGACGATGGACTTGCGCTCGAGCTGCGGGGCAAGCGCGTCGAGCATCTGTATCTGTTCGGGCGTCATGACTGCGCCGCTAAGCGCAATTCACCTCCCGTTCAACGATCGCGGTTAACGCTGCTTAGCGACATCATGATTCACCCTGCGCTTCCCGCCTCCCTCCTCGCCCTCACCGCCCCCCTCGCGGCCGTGGCGAACCCCGCCGTGCCGACGCACGCGCGCGTCGAGATCACGCAGGTCTCGATCCACGAGCGGATCATCATCCGCGTCCCCCGCATGTTCAGGCGATCGGCCCAACCCGTCGGTAGCGCGCCCTTGTCGAAGCCGCGCGAGTGGAAGGAGCGCAAGGGGCCCAAATGCGTCGCCGTCGCGGAGATAGCGGGCGCTTTCTCGGCCAGCCGGGCTCGGTCGATCTCGTCATGCAGGACGGCACGCGGTTGCGCGCGAAGCTTGATGGCGACTGCAAACCACTCGACTATTATCCGGGCTTCTACCTGCGGCCGAGCGGTGACGGTCTGATATGTCGCGATCGCGACGCGATTCGCATGCGGTCCGGCGCGCGCTGCGAAATCGATGACTTCAAGACGCTGAAGCTCAAGCAATAGACAAGACCGTACGGGTGATGTGCGACTTTCGTCGTGCCGCCACCCGCTTTCCTTGACATTTTGCTGGAAATCCGCGAGCGGCGGGGCGCTTGAGGGAATAATGCGCGCCCTCCTTTTCCCGGACATATAAATGAGCTTTGCCGATCTCGGCCTTTCCGAAGAACTCCTGAAGGCGGTCACTGACGCCGGCTATACCGAGCCGACGCCGATCCAGGCCGGCGCGATCCCTTCGGTTCTGATGATGCGTGACATCATCGGCATCGCCCAGACGGGCACCGGCAAGACCGCGTCGTTCGTGCTGCCGATGATCGACATTCTTGCCCATGGCCGAAGCCGCGCCAGGATGCCGCGCTCGCTGATCCTTGAGCCGACCCGCGAACTGGCCGCGCAGGTTGCCGAAAACTTCGAGAAATACGGCGTCAATTTGCATCTCTCGATGGCGCTGCTTATCGGCGGCGTGTCGATGGGCGACCAGCTCGCCGCGCTCGAAAAGGGCGTCGACGTCCTGATCGCGACGCCGGGCCGGCTGATGGACCTGTTCGGCCGCGGCAAGATCATGCTCAACGGCTGTTCGCTGCTGGTCATCGACGAGGCGGACCGGATGCTCGACATGGGGTTCATCCCCGACATCGAGGAAATCTGCACCAAGCTGCCCAAGTCGCGCCAGACGCTGCTATTCTCGGCAACGATGCCGCCGCCGATCAAGAAGTTGGCGGACAAGTTTCTCTCGAACCCCAAGACGATCGAGGTCTCGCGCCCTGCATCGACCAACCTCAACATCAAGCAGTATCTGGTCCCGGTCGCCAGCCAGACCGCGAAACGCGAGACACTGCGCCGGATCCTAGCGCAGGACGAGGTCACCAACGCGATCATCTTCTGCAATCGCAAGACGACCGTGCGCGACCTCAACAAGGTGTTGAAGCAGGCGGGTTACAAATCCGGCGAAATCCATGGCGACATGGAGCAGCCCCAGCGCCTCGCCGAACTGGACCTGTTCAAGAACGGTGCGGTGACGATCCTCGTCGCCTCGGACGTCGCTGCGCGTGGTCTGGACATCAAGGGCGTGTCGACCGTCTTCAACTATGACGCGCCTTGGCATCCCGACGATTATGTCCACCGGATCGGCCGCACGGGCCGTGCGGGCGCGACGGGCACCGCTTATACCTTCGTCGCACCCGACGATTCCGAGAATATCCAGAATATCGAAAAGCTGACGGGCCAGACGATCGAGCGGCTCAAGCTGTCCGAGCCGAGAGCGCTGGCTCCGGCGGCTACCGCGCCGTCCGATAGCAATGAAGAGCTGCCACCGCGGCGCGAGCGGTCGCGGACGCGGCGGGTGCCGCGTGCCGATGTCGTTGCCCATGCCGTCGAGGACGAAGTGATGGCAGCTGCCGAAATCGCAGCGCCCATGGCCGCTGCCACGCCGAAACCATCGCGCTGGGCTCGGACGCCGATTGACGAACCGGTCCCAGCCGCACAGCCTGCGCTTCCCCGTGTTGCTCCGGCAATGCCCATCGCGCCGGTCGCGGAACGTCCTGCCGCGGCCCCGGTGCCGACAGTGCCGCCAGCACCGTCGACCGCCATGCCCGAGCAGGCACGCGAGCCAAAGGTCGATCCCGTGCGGGCCACCCGCCGCAGTACCGTGCCCGACGCGCCGGTTGACGGGTGGAACGGCCCCTTCCCCAGCTTCCTGAATGCCGTGATTGGCGGATACGAGTGATGCCGAGAGCTTAGCTTCAGGCTTGCCCACTATAGGAGCGATAGCGACACAAGCGCGCTTGCCGTTTTGATCGTTGATCCACGGAGCGATCGCCTTGGGAGTGCGGAGGTACGTGGCCGAGTCGACGAATGCCCGCGCTATGGGGTCACAGGCGCTGCCGGGGGTTGCGTCTGGGCCGCCTGATCGGGCATTCGACCTCATAGCGCAACCTCATGACGCCATCTTGGCCATAGCGTCATCATCCAGCGCTGCTGCCCGCCGATAGGCCGCGCGTCCGGTCAGGCGGGCGGCATAGGCCTCGAATGCTGCAAGCTTCGGCATCGTGCCGAACTGTAATCCCCATATGACCTGGGCACCCACATAGACATCGGCTGCCGTGAAGCGTTCGCCCGCGATATAGGGATGCGCCGCAACGGCATGCTCAAGTCCCGCGATCGCGGCCTCGAAACTTCCATAACCGACCATCCGCTGCTGCGTCTCGGTCGGGACCACGCCGAGCGATCGGTTGGTAATCGCGGCCTCCAGAGGCCCGGCCGCGTAAAATAGCCATCGATAATAGTCGGCCCGCTCGTCGGCCGTCGGCGCCAATTGCGCCTCGGGCACGGCGTCGGCCAGATAGGCGCAGATCGCGCCGCATTCGGTAACGACGTGGCCGTCATGGACGATAGCCGGCACCTTGCCCATCGGATTGACCGAAAGATACGGCGCCGCCTTCATCGTCGTCGCATAATCGAGCATTACCGTATCGTAAGCGACCCCGGTCTCCTCGAGCATCCAGCGAGCAATACGCCCCCGCGACATCGGATTCGAATACAGCGTCAACGTCATGGCCCGCCCCTCAAGAACATAGAGCGAACGATGGTCTCATGGCGATGCCGTCCCGTCAAGATGCGATCGCGGATCGCACCCAGCGGGTTGTGCCGTCGAACGAAGCGGCGATGTGTCCTACGCCAGCGCCGTGGCGAACAGCGCGAGCATACGGCCCCACGCACGGTCCGCCTGCACCGGATTATAGACCTTGCTGTCGGGCGGGCACCATCCGTGCATCGTTTCCGGATAGACCTCGATTTCCGCCGGACGCATTGCTGCCGCGAAGGCTGCCCGCAGCACATCCTTCTCGGTCGGCGCGCGCGCATCGTCGTTCGCCGCTATTGCGATCAGATAGCCGCCTTTTAATGCGGGGATCAGGCGGTGCGGGCTATCGGGTGTGTCGGTCACGAACCCACCGCCGTGAAACGTCGCCCCCGCACGAATGCGCCCCGAGACCGCAGCCGCAGTGCGGATCACCATCGGCCCACCCATGCAATAGCCGGTGGTCGCCAGACCACGCTTGTGATCCACCTGCGGTTGCGCATCCAGGAAGGCGGTGAAGGACTTGGCGTCACGGACCGTAGCCTCGGGCGTAAGCGCGTCACGAAAGGGTGCAATTCGCGCGCGGACGGCC
Source organism: Sphingomonas sp. Ant20 (assembly GCF_000783375.1). Taxonomy (NCBI): domain Bacteria; kingdom Pseudomonadati; phylum Pseudomonadota; class Alphaproteobacteria; order Sphingomonadales; family Sphingomonadaceae; genus Sphingomonas; species Sphingomonas sp. Ant20. Next base: position 21,508 of record NZ_JRVI01000065.1, on the reverse strand, counting down.
GGCTGGTCGTAGGATTCACCGGGGCTAAGGAACGGTGCCTTGGTCGACCGATAGAATTGATTGACGACCAGGACGGCATAACCCGACTGCGCGAGCCGATCGGCCATCTGACGGAACGCCGGACGCAGGCCCATGATGTCTGGCCAGACAAGCACGCCCGGATAAGCCCCGGTGGCCGGCGCGACGAAATAGGCGTCAGCCTGACCATCGGGCGTCTTGATCGACACGTCGCGTCCGCTGATCGGCTTCGCATCGGCCGGCACGGGCAACAGCATCGCAAGACCTGCGGCCCCGGTCATCACGCCGAACTGGCGCCGCGACATGGCGGCGAGATAGTGTTCGTTATCGTCTGCGGTATGCTCGTCGCACATGGGGCCTCTCCTGCCGGCTTTGATCCGATGCTAGCTCACGTTGCGCGCCACCACCACACGCCATCGACACTGTCCCGAACGGCGCGACCCTCGACCTCGAGCCGACGCAGATGCGCGAGCGCTTCACCCGTCGCCATGCCGAGCAGATCGGGGCCGATTGCGCGCCGGAACAGCCGTCCGAAACACTCAACCGCACGACGCGGCTCGGCGAGAAAGGCAGCGAGTTCGTCGAGCCGTTCGCGGTGCTCACGATCCATCGCGCCAAGCCTGGTATGAAGACCAGTAAACGGATCGCCATGCCCCGGCAGGACCAGCAAATCTGCGGGCAATGTCTTGAGCCGGGCGATCGCGGCAAACCATTCGCCCAGCGGATCCGCATGCGGCTCGGTGATGCCCAAAGAGATATTCGGGCTGATACGGGGCAGAACCTGATCCCCGGCAATCAGGATGCCCGATGCTTCGTTGAGAAGGCATGCATGCTCTGGGCTGTGGCCCGACCCGATCACGACCTGCCAGTCATCGCGGCCTACCGTCAACACGTCACCGTCGGTGATCCGCGTGTAACCCAAGGGAAGCGGCGTGATGATCTTGCGGAATCCCGCCCACCCCTTCGCACTGGCATGCGCGATCTGCGTATTGTCCCAGCCCGCACCGCGCCAGAATGCCAGCATTTCGGCAGGAACGGCATCCCGGGCATCAGCGGCCAGCATTCGTGCGGTCAACCATTCGCCCCGGGTCATGACGAGGGCCGCGTCGTGCGCCTCGCACAGCCAACCAGCAAGGCCGATATGATCAGGATGAAAATGCGTGCCGATCACGCGGGTGATGCGGACGCCCGACTTCGGCCCTGCCAGGATTGCGGTCCACGCGTCGCGAGCTTCCGGCGTATTCATGCCCGTATCAACGAGCGCGTCGCCGTCGCCGTCGGCGAGCATCCAGCAGTTCACGTGGCGCAGCGGACCGGGAATTTTGAGGCGTACCCAGTCAACGCCGGGAGCGATGCGAAATACGTTACCGGGTTCGGGCTCGCGGTGGCCTAAGGGGTAGACCAGCCCCTTGTGTGTTAGCGGTTCATCCTGTGGAGCCGGCGGCGACGTCATGTGCCGCAGGTAGCAACCACCAGGCGCCAGAGATAGTCCCCGGGCCGACACGCGCATCAGCCATGCCGCATGCCCTCAACGCCCTGTGCCGCCGGCCATCCCCGCGCCGTCAGGACCGCAAACCTATCCGATAGCCCGTACCGCCCCCGCACCGCGCCACGCGGGGACCGGGAACGTTCAGCGCTTGAAGGGGTCGTCGAACAGCGGCTTGACCGGCAGGACACCGCCCTCTGCGACGAACTGCGCGTCCGCCGCTGCCTGCGTACGCTCGTTACGAAGCTGCTCGAGCAGCGCCTCACGATCACCTTCGAGACGCGTGTCGGTCGGTGCTTCCATACCTGCCGCCTTGGCGGCCTTGGCAACCGCGGCGTCGAGTTCGCGCTGCGACGTCAGGCCGAGCGTGACCGGATCCTTTGGCGTGATGTTGGCGATGTTCCAGTGGCTACGGTCACGGATCGCAGCGATCGTCGTGCGCGTCGTGCCGATCAGCAGCGAGATCGCGCCATCGGTGATCTCGGGATGATTACGGATAATCCAGGCAATGCCATCGGGCTTGTCCTGGCGCTTGGACACCGGCGTGTAACGCGGGCCCTTGGTCCGGCGGACCTGCTCGGGACCCTTGATCATCTTGAGCTGATAATCGGGATCGGCCGCGCCCTTGTCGATCTCGTCCTGCGTGACCTCATGCGCGCGGACGGGATCGCGCCCCGTCAGCTTGGTCGACGTGGTGTCGTCGGCGATCGCCTGGATCTCGAGAATGTGCAGACCGCAAAAGTCTGCGATCTGTTCGAAACTGAGCGCAGTATTGTCGACCATCCAGGCGGCGGTCGCATGGGGCATGAGCGGCTGGGCCACGGCGGAAACTCCGTAAAAATAGAAAGGGCCGCCCCTTTCGGAGCGGCCTGACATGACACACGGCTTAGTGCGCCCATGACTAACAGGCAAGCGCGCGATCGTCGCGTCGCATCATGCCGCCATGCGCGGTCGATCGAGTGGACGGGCAAGCGGAACAAGGGCACGCAGAAACTGGCGCGCACTTGCGGGCCAGCTGTACCGGGCAGCATAGGCGGCGCAGGCGACAGGATCGCGGGTCAGTGCCGCCGCGATCGCTTCGTCGAGATCCTCATGCATCACGCCAACGCGCGGGTCGAGTACGTCGATCGGGCCTGCGACGGGATAGGCTGCAACGGGAGTCCCGCACGCGAGCGCCTCGATCATGACCAGCCCGAAGGTGTCGGTCCGGCTGGGAAAGACGAGGACGTCCGCGGTACGATAGGCCGCCGCCAGCCCTTGTCCGTCACGCTGGCCAAGAAACACGGCATCGGGGAAGCGACGTGCAAGCGTGGCGCGCCCGGGTCCGTCGCCGACGACGACCTTCGTTCCCCGATGCGCGGACGACAGGAAGGCCTCGACATTCTTCTCGACGGCGACGCGCCCGACATAGAGCAGGATCGGGCCGGGCAGCGCCGCCATCTCCGGATCGCGGGCGCCGTCCAGCCCGAATTGTGCAAAATCGACGCCTCGCCCCCATTCGCGAACCTGATGCAGCCCCTGTGCGGTAAGTGTTGCCGCGACGGACGGCGTGGAGACCAGGATCGACTCGGCGGGACGATGGAACCAGCGAATATAGCGCCATATCCAGGCGGGGTTCGCGCCCGTCCGTGCCGCGATGTAATCGGGAAACTGGGTATGATAGGCGGTCGTGAACGGCAGATCTCGGGCCAGGCACCAGGCTCGTGCAGCGAGGCAGACCGGACCTTCCGTCGCGAGGTGTATCGCATCGGCGCCAAAGCTTTCGAGCAATCGTCCGACCGCGCCCGACCGTGCAAAGGCCAGCCGAATCTCGGGATAGGTCGGACACGGCATCGAGGCGAACTGCGCGGGGGATATGATCAGCACTTGATGACCCACCGCTTCGAGTTCCCGTCGGACGGACTGCAGGGTGCGAACCACGCCGTTGACTTGCGGGCTCCAGGCATCGGTGACGATCGCGATACGCATCGGGGTCTCCTTGGGTAATCGCGGCATGAGCCGAATTGACGTGGGTCAGGCGGCCAGCGTGACGACGTTGTCGATTTCGCGTGCGGCGATCTCGTCTGCCCAGTGAAGCAGTTCCATTCGCCCGTCGAAATGCTCGACAAGTGCCGTGCAGCCTTCGACCCAGTCGCCGTCGTTATAATAGGCAACGCCGGCAATATCGCGCATTTCCGCGGTATGGATGTGTCCACACACGACGCCGTCGACCCCCCGCACGCCGGCCGCGTGCGCGACGACTTCTTCGAAATGCGATATGAAGGCGACCGCGTTCTTGACCTTGGCCTTGGCGTGTTTCGAGAGCGACCAATAGGGCATGCCGAGGCGTCGGCGCGCGCCATTCACCCACCGGTTGAGCCCCATGAGCAATGTGTACGCCGCATCCCCAATATGCGCGACCCAGCGATGCGCCAGCGTGATAGCGTCGAACTCGTCACCGTGCAGAACCAGCAGGCGGCGGCCGTCGGCGGTCTCGTGGATCGCCTTGCGCCGGATCGAGATCCCACCGAAGTCGAGCCCCGAATATTGCCGGAACACCTCGTCATGGTTGCCCGGAATATAGACGACCCGCGTACCGCGCTTCGCGCGCTTGAGCAGCCGCCACAGCACGTCGTTATGCGCCGCCGGCCAGTAGAATTTCTTCTTCAATCGCCAGCCATCGATCATGTCGCCGACCAGGAACATCGTCTCGCTGTCGACATGGTCGAGAAAGTCGTTGAGCATCGCCGCGTTGCAGCCACGCGTGCCGAGATGGACGTCGGAAATCCAGATCGTGCGATATTGCCGCCGGTCGACCACGCGTTCGGGCACAACGGGTCGCGAATGGATGAAGTCCGCGATGTCCGCCACATCGGCTATCGGCAACGCGTCGGTTGGAAACGTGACGATGTCCATCGGCCTGCCCCGCAAATCTGTTCGTTGCGGTCCTGTCTAGCGGCGCAATATGACATGGCAGTCGCAGTCCGGTGACTATTCTAAGTCATCGGACGACGCACAGCCTCCGTCACGAATACAGAGGCGGCTCGGGGACAGCCTGGTCAGGCATGTCCGCGTCACGTCATGGACAGCACGATCTTCCCGACGTGATCGCCCGCCTCCATCCGCGCATGCGCCGCCGGGGCGTCGGCAAAGGCAAAGACGCGATCGATCACTGGCTTGAGCTTGCCGGCCTCGACATGCGGCCAGACCGTCCGTGCCAGTTCATCGGCCACGAGCGACTTGAACGCGGTATCACGCGGGCGCAGCGTCGATCCCGTCAAGGTCAGACGACGGCGCATGATCTCGAACAGCGGCACTGTCGCATTCGCCCCACCCTGAACCGCGATCGATACGTGCCGCCCGTCTTCGGCCAGACATTGCAGATTACGCGCGACATAGTCGCCACCCACCATATCGAGTACGGCCGCAACACCCTTGCCGCCGGTGATCTGCTTGACCCGTTCGACGAAGTCCTCGGTCTTGTAGTCGATCGCGTGCGTCGCGCCGAGGCTGAGCGCGGCTTGGCATTTCGCCTTCGAGCCCGCGGTGACGATGATGTCGATCCCGAAGATGGCACACAAGCCGATCGCCATCGTGCCGATCCCGCTCGTGCCGCCATGGACGAGTACCGTATCGCCTTCGGTCGCATAGGCACGCTCGAACAGGTTGGTCCACACCGTGAACAACGTCTCGGGCATCGCCGCGGCTTCGACCATCGTCAGCGCTTCGGGCACGGAGAGGCACTGGCCGAACGGCGCAACCGCATATTCGGCATAGGCACCGCCCGTGATCAACGCACAGACCCGCTGCCCGATCTGTTCCTCGCCGACCCCGTCGCCGACCGCGACGATCGTCCCGGCAATCTCCATGCCCAAGATCGACGGGGCACCGGGCGGCGGCGGATATTTACCCTGCCGTTGCATCACCTCGGGACGATTGACGCCCGCCGCCGCAACCTTGACGAGGACCTCGCCGGCTCCGGGATGCGGCACGGCGCGCTCCACAAGGACGAGCACTTCAGGGCCTCCCGGGGCTTCGGGATCGATTGCCTTCATGACGTCAGGGACGATGTAACGCGGAGTCACGGTTTTTGCAGTCATGTGATCGAGACGCCCCATTGGATTCCCGTGCCTTATTGACATCACTCCGGTGCGGGTCAACGTTACAGGCGCAATGGATCCGGATGACGCCCCCTCTCGTCCCGACGATTTCCTCGATGCGCTCGTGCGTCAGGACATCGACTCGCTCTCGGTCGCCGAGCTCGATGCGCGGATCACCGTGCTGCAAGGCGAGATTGCGCGCTGCCAGTTGAAAAAAGATCGAGCGATCAGCCACCGCGCCAGCGCCGACGACCTATTTAGACGGTGATGTCCTCGACCTCGTCTCGGCGGTCCGCATTTGGACGGTGCAGGAACGCAGGCCGGCGGGGTCAAGTGCTTGATGCGATCGATTACCGTTCCGACATAGTGCCAAAGGGCCTGCGTCTGCGTGGCCCGACAGGAGTAATGTAAATGCCGTCATTTGCACCCGCCCTCGAGACCACCCTGCACAAGGCACTCGAGGCTGCATCGTCCCGACGCCACGAATATGCGACGCTCGAGCATCTCTTGCTGGCGTTGATCGACGACGAGCACGGATCGAAGGTCATGGGCGCCTGCAACGTCGATCTGGGCGAACTGAAAACCACGGTCGCGCATTATCTCGACACCGAGCTCGATGCGCTCAAGGTCGATGCCGCGACCGATCCTTCGCCGACGAGCGGCTTCCAGCGCGTCGTCCAGCGCGCCATCCTTCATGTCCAGTCTTCGGGCCGCGACGAAGTGACGGGTGCCAATGTGCTCGTTGCCTTGTTTAGCGAGCGGGAAAGCTATGCCGTCTATTTCCTGCAACAGCAGGACATGAGCCGCCTCGATGCGGTCAGCTTCATCAGCCACGGCGTCGGCAAGGGCGGACAGCAGCCGACCGAAGCTTCGACGCCCAAGGGTGCCGACGACGAGAAGCCGACCAAGGGACAGGAGAAGGGCAAGACGGAAAGCGCGCTCAAACAATTCACGGTCGACCTGAATGAGAAAGCCAAGAACGGGAAGGTCGATCCCCTGATTGGGCGCGGGCCGGAGGTGGATCGCACGATCCAGATCCTGTGCCGCCGGTCGAAGAACAACCCGCTTTATGTCGGCGATCCCGGCGTCGGAAAAACCGCGATTGCGGAAGGCCTCGCGCGCAAGATCGTCGAGGGCGAGGTCCCCGACGTGCTCAAGCCGGCGGTAATCTATTCGCTCGACATGGGCGCATTGCTGGCAGGCACCCGGTATCGTGGTGATTTCGAGGAACGCCTGAAGGCAGTCGTCAACGAGTTGGAGAAGATGCCGGACGCGGTGTTGTTCATCGACGAGATCCACACAGTCATCGGTGCAGGCGCGACGAGCGGCGGTGCGATGGATGCGTCAAATCTGCTCAAGCCGGCGCTCTCGGGCGGCACGATCCGCTGCATCGGCTCAACGACGTACAAGGAATTCCGCAATCATTTCGAGAAGGATCGCGCCCTACTGCGGCGCTTCCAGAAGATTGATGTGAACGAGCCGACGATCGAGGACACGATCAAGATTCTGGCGGGCCTGCGCTCGGCGTTCGAGGATCACCACAACGTCAAATACACCCCCCGACGCGATCAAGTCGGCGGTGGAGCTCAGCGCGCGCTACATCAACGACCGCAAACTGCCCGACAAGGCGATCGACGTGATCGACGAGGTGGGTGCGATGCAGATGCTGGTGCCGCCGAACAAGCGCAAGAAGACGATCACCCCCAAGGAGATCGAACAGGTCATCGCGACCATGGCGCGCATCCCGCCGAAATCGGTTTCGACCGACGACAAGCTCGCGCTCGCCACGCTCGAAACAGATCTAAAGCGCGTGGTGTTCGGGCAGAATGCGGCGATCGAGAAGCTCAGTTCGGCGATCAAGCTGGCGCGAGCGGGTCTACGCGAGCCAGAGAAGCCGATCGGCAACTATCTGTTCACCGGCCCCACCGGCGTCGGCAAGACGGAGGTGGCCAAGCAGCTGTCTTCGATCCTGGGCATCCCGCTCCAGCGGTTCGACATGTCCGAATATATGGAGCGGCACTCGGTCAGCCGTCTGATCGGTGCGCCCCCGGGCTATGTCGGGTTCGATCAGGGTGGTCTGCTGACCGATGCGGTCGACCAAAATCCGCATTGCGTGCTGCTGCTCGACGAGATCGAGAAGGCGCATCCAGACCTGTTCAACATCCTGTTGCAGGTAATGGACAACGGGCGCCTTACCGACCAGCACGGCAAGTCGGTCGATTTCCGCAACGTCATCCTGATCATGACGACCAATGCGGGGGCCAGCGACATGGCGCGCGAGACGGTGGGCTTCGGTAACCTTACGCGTGAAGGCGAGGACGAACAGGCGGTGCAGAAGATGTTCACGCCGGAGTTCCGCAATCGCCTCGATGCGATCGTGCCGTTCGGCTATCTGCCGACGACTGTGGTCGCCCGGGTCGTGGACAAGTTCATTCTTCAGCTCGAGCTTCAGCTGGCGGACCGCGGCGTCCATATCCAGCTCGATGACGAGTCGAAGGCGTGGCTCACCGAGAAGGGCTATGACAAGCTCTACGGAGCGCGTCCGATGGGCCGTTTGATCCAGGAAAAGATCAAGCAGCCACTTGCCGAGGAGCTGCTGTTCGGGAAACTGGTCCATGGCGGCGAGGTGACGGTGAAGATGAAGGATGGTGCGCTATCGTTCGCGATTGAAAGTGCAGCGCCGAAAAAGCCCAAGAAGAAGGGGAAGGCTGAACCCGTCTCTGCGAAGTAGCAGCGAGACGGCGTCAAGCCGTGTTTATAAGACCCGGCGGCAGCGCTTGCCGCCGGGTTTTTTTGTGCCATAGCCAGCCACGTTTACCGTTCTTTGCCGAACGCGCTTTACGAGGCATGTCATGGGGATACGGGCATATATGCGGTGGGTCATGGTCTTGCTGCTGTGGACGCTCAGCCTGGTGACTGCACCGCCCGCCGCCGCGACCGCCTTCCCTCTGGCGACCTGTCTCGTCCGCGCAGCACCCGGCATGACGGCGCCGTCCCTGTTCAAGACGCCGGAACGATTCGACTGCACCACCCCACAGCGCCGATTCGGCCCGGGTGATTTCTGGGTCCTGTCACAGCCGCTTCCCGCCGCTCAGCTACGCGGCACCAGCGTGCGTATCGGCAGTATCTGGATGACGCGCATCACGCTCTATGTCCGCTATGCCGATGGTGCGATTCGCCATGTCGGCGTCACGCCAAAAACCGCCCATGAGATCCTGAACCTCGGCGCCGTCCTCTCGCAACCGCTGCCGCGCCATGACGCGCCACCGGTACGTCTCCTGTGGCATGTCGAAGGCGCCACGAACCTTCGCGGCGTCATCCTGCAGCCGGCACTGGCGGATCATGGCGAGGCGGCGACGACCGAGATCGTGCGCGGCGCACTTTACGGCGCGTTTGCCGGCATGGCGATCGCGCTGATCGTCTACAATCTGGCGCTCTGGGGAGCGCTTCGCCAGTCCTTCCAGCCAATTTACTGCCTGCTCGTCCTGTGCCTTCTGGCCTATGTATCGACGTCATCAGGTGCTGCGGGCCAAGTCTTTACGGGCCTCGACAATAACGACCGCCAGCGGCTCAACATACTGTTCCTGGCCGCATCCGCCAGCACAGCACTCCTTTTCGCCCGCAGCTTTTTCGAACGCGCCGTGTTTTCGGGTTGGGTACGGCCGCTCAGCAGTGCGGTGATGGTCGGGCTGGTCGGCATGGCGGGGCTCTGGGTTATGCTCGCCCCCCCGCGCGATCCATGTCCTCGATACCGGCATGTCGATCGCATATCTGGGGTTCATCGGGGTTGTAGCGATCATCCTGTGGCGCGCGTGGCGCGTCCGCAGCAATTATCTGTGGTTGTTTGCGCTTGCGTGGGGTGCACCGATCGTCATGTCCGGGCTTCGCATCGCCAGCAGCTTCGGGATGGTCGAGCCGAGCCTGCTGGTCGACAATTCGACGGTCATCGCGATGGCGATCGAGGCGCTTCTGTCGAGCACGGCGATTGCCTATCGCATCCTGTTGCTGAGCCGCGAACGCGACGCTGCGCGGGAACAGGAGATCGCGGCGCGCCTGCTCGCCGATACTGACCCGCTGACCGGCCTGCTTAATCGTCGCGCCTTCCTGGCACGCGCGATTGGCCGCCCCGGCGAGCAGACGCTGCTGATCGCCGACATCGACCATTTCAAGCGGGTCAACGAGACGATCGGTCATGATGGCGGCGACGAGGTGTTGCGGGCCTTCGCCCGTGCGCTCCGCAGCGCACTGCCAACCGATACGCTCATCGCGCGAATTGGTGGCGAGGAGTTTGCTATCCTCGTCGATGCCTCGACATCGGTTTCGCCCTGCGCAATCCGCGACCGTGTCCGCGGCCAGTCGATGCCGTACGATATCACCGTCACCGCCAGCATCGGTACATGCACCGGCCCCCTGTTGCACGACGCCGACTGGAAGACGCTCTACCGCGACGCCGACCGCGCCTTGTTCGAGGCCAAAGCGGCGGGGCGCGATCGATCGCGAAGCGCGGTCAGCCTCGTCTCGGCCGCCTGAATGCGGTGCCTGGTGCCGCGGCTTGTCAAAGCGGATTGACGACGTCAGGATGCAGCTTCCGCCGGGGGAATGACGATGCGTAATCGTAAGGCTGGCCTCGCTGTCGCAGCGCTGGTGCTGACGCTCGCAGTAATGCCGCGACCGACGGCGGATATCCGCCTCATCACGCATGACCCGTCCGACCCCGCGCCGCACAGGATGCAGGCTGCCGTCGACCTGGGGCTGATCGGCATATCGGTGCTTTACACCTGGACCGTCGACCGGTTGCGCTAGAATTCGCGGCAAACTCGGCGCGTGCCGGTCACGGCATAGCCTCCGCCGTCGACGCGTCCTTGACCCCCCGTCGCGCGCCTGCTCCATAGCAGCACGCATGGAAACGCCGACCGAAGACCTCTCATTCGAAGAGGCATTGAAAGAGCTGGAGACGATCGTGGGGCAGCTCGAGCGTGGCGATACGCCGCTGCAGCAGGCGATCGAGCTTTACGAACGCGGCAACAAGCTGCGCCAGCGTTGTGCCGATCGGCTCGACGCTGCGCAGGCGCGGATCGAAGCGATCCGGCTCGATGCCGAGGGTAAGCCGGCTGGGGTTCGCCCCTTTGCGGCAGGTTGAGCCGCGCATGACGACCTTGCCGCAATCGCTGGCAGAAGCGCTCGCGGAGGTTTCCGCAGAGATCGACGCGCAGTTCGACGTCCTTCTGGCGATCCCCAAAGATCCGCGTGCGGACCTGTATCGCGCGATGCGTCATGCCGCGATCGGCGGCGGCAAGCGGCTACGCCCGTTGCTCGTTTTCGCGACCGCCAGTCTGTTTGGGGTCGACCGTGCTTGTGCGGCGCGGGTGGCCACGGCCATCGAGGCGATCCATGTCTATTCGCTGATCCATGACGATCTCCCGGCCATGGACGACGACGACATGCGTCGTGGCAAGCCGACCGTCCACAAGATGTTCAGCGAAGCATGCGCGATCCTCGCAGGTGACTGCCTTCACGCGCTGGCGTTCGAGATCCTCGCCGACCCGTCAACGCACCCCGATCCGTTCGTGCGCGCCGATCTGGTGCTCGACCTTGCCAAGGCGTCCGGCCCGACTGGCATGGCCGGCGGCCAGATGATGGATCTCGAGGCGGAGAATGCCCGGTTTGATCTCAACACTGTCACCCGGCTTCAGCAGATGAAGACCGGTGCGCTGATTTTGGCGTCCGTCGAAGCAGGCGCCATTCTTGGCAGGATTGCGCCCGAGGGCCGGGTTGGCCTGCGCGGCTATGCGCACGACCTGGGACTTGCCTTTCAAATTGCTGACGATCTGCTCGATGCCGAAGGCGATGAGACGGCGGCGGGCAAACGTCTCCGCAAGGATGCCGGTGCGGGCAAGGAGACATTCCTGTCGCTGCTCGGCGCGGAGCGCGCGCGTGAACAGGCCCGCATGCTTGTCGAGCAGGCGATCGCGCATCTGCACAGCTATGGCCGCGAGGCCGATCTGCTCCGCGAGATCGCACGCTTCGTGCTTGATCGCGACCGCTGACCTCTTCCGGAGACACCGACCATGACGGCAAGCCAAGAGACCGTAAGGGTCGGTGTTTACCCGGGTACGTTCGACCCGATCACGCTAGGCCATATGGACATCATCCGGCGTGGCGCGAAGCTCGTCGACCGGCTGGTCGTCGGCGTCACGACGAACGCCTCCAAATCGCCGATGTTCACGATCGAGGAACGCATGGCGATGGTGAGGCGTGAGGTAGACGGCGTGGCCGGCGAGATCCACGTGGTCGCGTTCGACTCATTGTTGATGGATTTTGCCGAGCGCGAAGGGGCAAAGGTCATCGTCCGCGGTCTGCGTGCCGTCGCCGACTTCGAATATGAATATCAGATGGCGGGGATGAACCAGCAGATCAATCCGCGGGTCGAGACGGTGTTCCTGATGGCGGATGTCGCGCTGCAGCCGATTGCGAGCAAGCTGGTCAAGGAAATCGCGCTCTTCGGCGGGGACATAGCCAAATTCGTGCCGCCTGCCGTCAGTGAAGAGGTCATTGCCCGCGTCAATCAGATCGGCCGCAAGGGAAGTTGACGCGCGCGGGACGCCAGTCGGCAGACGATGTTCAGTTTGGCGCAAGCACGGATTTGTTCTAAGCGGCGGGCTTCAAGGTCGGCCCCGGCCTCATGGCCAATGCGAGTAGGGATTTGATGCGCTTTTTCGCCGGTATGTTTGCGATCCTCGGGTGCCTCGTCGCGGCGCCTGCGTCCGCCCAGATCATCGATCCCGCCGTTGCCGGACGCGCTACCCCGCCGTTGACGACGGACACGCAGAACCTGCTGCTGCTTGACCTGTCGACGGGGGGCCGGGTCACGATCTGGCTTCGTCCCGACGTCGCCCCTTTGATGGTCGAGCGCATCAAAACCCTGACCCGGCAGCATTTCTACGACGGCCTGGCGTTTCACCGGGTGATCGACGGGTTCATGGCACAGGGCGGCGATCCAAAGGGTGACGGTACCGGTGGCTCACCCCTGCCCGACGTGAAGGCCGAGTTCAATTATCTGCCGCACGTTCGCGGCGCGGTGTCCGCGGCGCGTTCGGAAAAGGAAGACAGCGCGAACAGCCAGTTCTTCATCGTCTTTCAGCCGCGCCTCAGCCTCGACAAGAAATATACCGTGTTCGGCCGGGTGATCGACGGCATGCAATATGTCGACGCCATTGAGCGCGGCGAGCCGCCGGCAAACCCCTCGCGTATCCTGCACGCCTATATCGCTGCGGACAGCCCACCGGCCTATGTCGCCGCGCCCGTTACCCCGCCACCGGCACTGGGCGTGCCTGTAACCCTGCCGGGGACCGGCAGCAGCAAGTCGAGGCCAGCACCGGCGGTCGTTGCAAAGCCCAAGCTTGCCAAGAAGGCCCCCGCGAAGAAGTGAGAATCCGTTGAACGTCGACCTTTTCGACTTCGACCTGCCGACCGACCGTATCGCACTCCGGCCCGAAACGCCGCGCGATGCCGCACGGCTGTTGGTCTTAGACGGGGATGCAACACGCGACCTGCGCGTCACGGATCTGGCTGGACAGCTGCGTCGCGGCGACCTGCTGGTGTTCAACGACACGCGGGTCATTCCGGCGCAGCTCGAAGGGCGTCGTGCTGGGATCGAGCAGGACGGGCAGCTCTCGTCCGGGGCGAAGATCGGGGCGACGCTGCACAAGCGCGAGGGGCCGCGGCGCTGGCGCGCCTTCATTCGAAATGCGCGCCGTCTGCGCGATGGGGATCCGATCGATTTTGGCAACGGCGCCGTCGCCCGGGCGGTCGACCGGGCAGAAGACGGCAGCTACGCGCTCGAATTCGCAGGCGACGAACCGATCGAACTGCTGCTCGATCGCGCGGGGCGAATGCCCTTGCCTCCCTATATCGCGGCGAAGCGCCCGACGGACGCGCGCGACGCCGAGGATTACCAGACAATGTTCGCCGCCGAGCCCGGCGCGGTCGCGGCGCCGACCGCGGCGCTGCACTTCACCCCATCGGTGATGGCGGCGCTCGAGGCTGCGGGCATCGGGAAGGCAACGCTGACGCTGCACGTCGGTGCGGGCACGTTCCTGCCGATGAAGGTGGACGATACCGACGATCACCAGATGCATGCCGAATGGGGCCGGATCGATGCCACCACGGCGGACCAGCTGAATGCGGTGCGCGCCGCCGGCGGCCGGGTGATCGCGGTCGGCACGACATCGCTGCGACTGATCGAGAGCGCGACCGGTGACGACGGCATCATCCGCCCGTTTGAGGGCGACACGGCGATCTTCATCACGCCGGGCTACCGCTTCAAGGGGATCGATGGCCTGATGACCAATTTCCACCTTCCGCGATCGACGTTGTTCATGCTGGTATCGGCGCTGATGGGACGCGAGCGGATGCAGGCCGGCTATGCGCATGCAATTGCGGCCAAGTATCGCTTCTACAGCTATGGCGATGCCAGCCTGCTGCTGCCATGACCGGCCCATGTTGATCCCGTTGATTCTGGCCTTGCAGGTCGTGCCTTCCGCTGGGATCGCGCAACCGCCCGCAACGATCTTTGCCGAACCGGCCGCAATGCTGATCGCCGCCTGCGATGCGGATCGCGACGCGCGGGTGACCAGGCCCGAACTCGACGCTTGCCTCGCGCGGAGCTTTGCGGGTGCCGAGGGCAGCACGACGGGTAAGATCGGCTATATCGCCTATGCCGACTGGTCGCTGAAATGGCTTGGCGATCGCAACGCCCTGCCCAGCCCCTTCGAAGTCGATCGCGACGGCGACAACGCGATCACCCTTGCCGAACTTCAGGCCCGATTTGCGCAGTTCTTTCTCCGCTTCGACCGCAACCGCGACGGCGTACTCGTACGCGAGGAACTGCTGACGATCAGGAGCTTCGCCCCCAACGCCCCACCGCGCGGCAAGCGCCGTTAATGGATCATCCCGTGTCCCCACGTTTCGACTTCACGATTTCCGCCACCGATGGCGCAGCACGCACGGGCCAGATCGCGATGCAGCGCGGCGTGATCCGTACCCCCGCCTTCATGCCGGTCGGCACCGCCGCGACGGTCAAGGCGATGAAGCCCGACGACGTGGCGGCCGCCGGGGCCGAAATCATCCTTGGCAATACCTATCATCTCATGCTGCGTCCGGGCGCGGAACGCGTCGCGCGACTGGGCGGGCTTCACGGCTTCATGGGCTGGTCGAAGCCCATCCTGACCGACTCGGGCGGGTATCAGGTGATGAGCCTTGCCGATCTTACCAAGCGGTCCGAGGAGGGCGTGTCGTTCAAATCGCATCTGGACGGCACCCGGCACCTGCTCAGCCCCGAACGGTCGATCGAGATCCAGCGTTTATTGGGGTCGAACATCGTCATGGCGTTCGACGAGCTTGTCCCGACGACCTCCACGCGGGAGGTTCAGGCCGCCGCCATGGAACGATCGATGCGCTGGGCGAAGCGATCACGCGATGCCTTCGATGCAGGCGGTGCGCATGCGGAGAACAACGCGATCTTCGGAATCCAGCAAGGCGCGCTGAATGAGTCGTTCCGCAGATCCTCGGCGGACGCGCTGATCGATATCGGCTTTGATGGCTATGCGGTCGGCGGATTGGCGGTCGGCGAAGGACAGGAGGCGATGTTCGGATGCCTGGATTTCGCGCCGGGACAATTGCCCGCCGATAAACCCCGCTACCTGATGGGCGTCGGCAAGCCTGATGATATCGTGGGCGCTGTCGAGCGCGGAATCGACATGTTCGATTGCGTCATGCCGACCCGGTCAGGGCGAACCGGCCAGGCGTTCACGCGCAAGGGGCCGATCAACATCCGCAACGCCCGGTTTGCCGAGGACCAGTCGCCGCTGGCGGCCGACTGTGCCTGCCCGGTCTGCGCCACTTGGAGCCGGGCCTATCTGCATCATCTCGTCCGCGCGGGCGAGATGCTGGGCGCGATGTTGATGACCGAGCACAATATCTGGTTCTACGAAACGCTGATGGCAGATCTGCGCGCTGCGATCGCCGCCGGCACATTGACGAAGTTCGCAAATGATTTCCGAGCGGAGTATGGTCGGAAATCGAGTTAGGAGAGTGACGTGACCGATCCCATCACAACGGCTGCCGACGACGATACCCCCAACGAAATCCTCGCCGCAGCCAAGGAAGCAAAGCTTCACGCCGAAGCCGCGGCAAAGGCGCGACCGTAGAGAAAGCGAAGACCTGGCCACTTGCGAAGATCGGGCTTGGCGTCGGCATAGGCTCAGCCGCCATCGCCGGCGCGGTGCTTTTTAACCGCTCGCGTACCCAGAAGTAAGGACACAGATGCGCCTCCTCCGCTCCGCCTTGCTGCTTGGTGCAGCCTGTTGTCCTGCAGCGGTGGTGGCGCAGTCCGCCCCCCCAAAATCTACGTCGAACGTTTCCGTAAAGCCGCTCGCCTTCACTGAGCGCGTGCTGGCCAACGGTTTGCGTGTCTACGCCATCCGGGACACGGCGACACCCAACGTGTCGGTCCAGGTCTGGTATGACGTCGGGTCGAAGGACGATCCCAAGGGCCGGTCCGGCTTTGCCCATATGTTCGAACATTTGATGTTCAAATCGACCCGCAACCTGGTGTCAGAACAGATGGACCGGCTGACCGAGGACGTCGGCGGCTATAACAACGCATCGACCAACGACGACTATACAAACTATTACGAGGTGGTGCCGGCCAATCACTTGCAGCGTCTGCTGTTCGCCGAAGCCGACCGAATGGCGAGCCTTGTGGTCGAACCCAAGAGCTTCGCCTCCGAACGCGACGTCGTGAAGGAGGAGCTTCGCCAGAGCACGCTGGCCCGGCCCTATGGCAAGCTGTTCTCACTCTATTATCCCGCGCTTGCCTATGTACGACATCCCTATGCACGTGGCACAATCGGCAGCCTGGAAAACCTCGAAGCCGCCGGCATCGACGACGTCCGCGCCTTTCATGCAACCTATTACCGACCCGACAATGCGGTTCTGGTCGTCTCGGGCAATTTCGAGCCTGCACAGCTGGACCGGTGGATCGACACCTACTTCGCCCCCATCAAGAAGCCGAGCGGGGAAATTCCCCGGGTGACGGTCGCCGAGCCGGCCCGTACCCAAGCCGTGACGCGTACCGTCTACGAGCCCAACACGCCGCTCCCCGCGGTGCTGATCAGCTATCATATTCCGGCGGACCGCGCTGCCGACATCCCCGCGCTCAGTCTCCTGAAAGCGATATTGTCGGAGGGCGAGAGCTCGCGGCTCTACGAAAGCGTCGTCTACCGCGATCAACTCGCACAGTCCGCGGACGCATGATCGACAGCAAGCAGTCGACTGGCAATCTGGTCGTCTATGCCATCATGGCCGGGGGCAAGAGCGTTGACGCTGGCGAGGCCGCGCTCAAGCGAGAGATCGCACGGCTGCGCGATGCCCCCGTCACGCCTGCCGAACTGGCCGAGGCGAAGAACGAAATTCTGACAGCGTCGATCATCGCCCGGGAAACCGCCGAAGGAAAGGCGAGCACCCTTGCGTCATCGGTGATCGTGGATGGTGATCCGCGCGCCGCAGACCGCCAGCTCGCGGCTATTGCGCAGGTCACGGCCGCAG
Organism: Sphingomonas sp. Ant20; assembly: GCF_000783375.1. Lineage (NCBI taxonomy): Bacteria > Pseudomonadati > Pseudomonadota > Alphaproteobacteria > Sphingomonadales > Sphingomonadaceae > Sphingomonas > Sphingomonas sp. Ant20. The sequence goes on along the minus strand of NZ_JRVI01000065.1, from coordinate 4,318 downwards.
ATATCCAGTGCGTCGCACGGACCTATCTGGCTGACGCGCAATCCGCGACGATCCGGTATCTCCCGCTCGATGCCAAGCCGGCCGCGACGCGGGTCGCGACGATCGATGTGGCCCCCACCGTCCGCGTCGCCGATCTTAAGGCGCCTGCCAGCGTCGAGATTGTTACCCCCGCCGCCGAAGGACAGCGCGTCCTTCCCCCCGCCCCCCGGTACACCGATTTCGCCGACCCTACCCCAGCCCGATCTCGACCCAGCTCGCCAATGGCATGCGGCTTATCACCGTAGAGCGGCACGATCTGCCGATCGTCACCGCCTATCTCGTTACCGGTGGCGGCGCGGCAACCGATCCTGCTAATCGGGCAGGTGTCAGCAGCCTGGCGGCCGAGTTGCTGACCAAAGGCACGCGCACGCGGACGGCCACGCAGATTGCGCGGCAGATCGAAGGGCTCGGCGGATCGATCGGCAGCGATGCGGGCAGCGACGGTGCCGCCGTCGATGTCACGGTGAAGGCGGATCAGCTCTCCCCTGCCCTGTCGATCCTTGCCGATGTAGCGATGCACCCCGCGTTCGCGCTCGACGAAATCGAACGGGCACGGACGCAGCAAATCGACGCGGTATCGCTCGCGCTCAAGAATCCGGCGCAGCTTGCCGCACTGGTCGCCGACCGGGCGGTTCTCGGCGCGTCCGCCTATGGCGCACCGATCGGCGGCACCCCGATCTCGTTGAAGGCGATCACCCGGGCCGACATCACCGCGGCCTATGCGCGCAGCTTCAGCCCCGATCAGGCTACGCTCATCATGGTCGGCGACGTCACCGCAGCGCAGGCGAAGACGCTGGCCGACGCCCAATTCGGCCCCTGGAAGAAGACCGGCGCGGCGACGACACCCGCCATGGCGATCGATTACCCGGCGCCTCGCGTGATCGTCGTCGACATGCCCGATGCGGGCCAAGCTGGCGTCGTCGTCGCCCGGCCGGCGATCGCACGTACCGACCCCCGCTATTATTCGCTAGCGGTAGCGAACACCGTGCTTGGCGGAGGCTTCTCTTCACGATTGAACCAGGAAATCCGGATCAAGCGCGGTCTGGCCTATGGCGCAGGCAGCACGCTGGACGCGGGGAAGACACAGGGAACGGTTGCCGCGCGGACACAGACCAAGAACCCTACCGCAACGGAAGTCGTCTCGCTGATCGCAGCGGAGCTGGCGGGCATGGGCAAGGCGCCCGTATCCCCGGGCGAACTGGAGACACGCAAGGCGGTACTTGTCGGGAATTTCGGGCGCGGGATCGAGACGACGTCCGGCGTGGCGGGAATTCTGGGATCCTATGTCCAGAACGGCGTCAGCGTCGATGAACTGCAGCAGTTTACGGCAAAGGTTGGCGCAGTTGATTCCGCGTCGGTCCAAACCGCAGCCGCGGCGCTGCTCGATCCCAAAAAGGCCAGTATTGTGGTTGTCGGCGATGCCAGGCAGTTCGCCCCCTCGCTCCGTCAAGCCTACCCGCAGACCGAGCTGATCCCCGAGGCTGCGTTAAAGCTCGATACCGCCGCACTTAAATGACTCTCGTCGGGAGGACCGCGGGCATTCGGTAGCGGAACGGTAGGGTTTCCTGCGATATGGCTGGCCGTCTTTGATGACGGTGGCGCAAGGATAGCGGGATTTTGAACACGACGCGCTGGGCCTCCCGGTCATCGAGACGTCGATGGTTGCCGGTGGCCATATCCGGCGTGATCGCGTCGACCGCGCTGTTTGCGCACGCGGCGTTCCGCTACGCGCCAAGGGATGCCGGGACACCTCTGCGCGGCGGTGATGGCGAGGGGCCCCATAGCAATGCCCTCAAGAGCATTCCCGGGGACTTTGGGGCTCCCGTCCCCGGGGTGACGGGAACGACCGCCCTCCCCAAGGTGCCCAGTTCCGTTGATATTCGTACAGGGGATCCCGGCATCGTGGCGGCGCGTCCCTTTTCAATGACGAGGACCAGCGCGGCGGACCGGGCGCGGGCGTTGTTCTGCCTGACGACTGCGATCTATTACGAGGCCGCATCCGAGCCCGATGCCGGGCAACGCGCGGTTGCTCAGGTCATTCTCAATCGTGTCCGCCATCCCGCCTTCCCGGCAAGCGTCTGCGGCGTGGTCTATCAGGGGCCGCATTCGGGCGGGGCACCGACTGCATGTCAGTTTAGCTTTGCCTGTGACGGTGCCACCGCGCACGCGCCGGCCAGGTTTGCCTGGGTCCGGGCTGAGCGGAATGCGGCGATGGCTTTGGCGGGCTATGTCTACACTCCGGTCGGACTGGCAACGCATTATCATACCTATGCCGTCACGCCGCCCTGGAGCCGTAGTCTGGTGATGACGGCGGTCGTCGGTGCACATTTCTTCCACCGGTGGCGAGACTATTGGGGCACCGTTGCTGCCTTTAACCAGCACTATCTCGGTCACGAGCCCGTGCCAGGCGGGGCCACCGGCGCGGCATTTGCAGTACTCTCGACCACAGCGCTGCCTGATAGCGCGGGTGGCACCAGAGGCGATTCAGGTCCGGCTGACACCATGTCGGCGACGGTTCCAACAAGTGCGGTCGCTCGTGCGTCGACGCCAATCGAAGCGGATCGATTACCGCCCGCGCCGGAAATCCTCGACAAATGGAAGGATACAGGTGGAGTGCGCTGACGGTGCGGCGTGTAGCCACGCTCAAACGCTAAATATGGAAACGGCCGCCGATGGCGGCGGCCGTTCTAAGCCGATCTTATTCGGCGGGGATCATCGTGGTATTTGCCATGCGCTCGCCACCGGGAGGGGCAGCTTCGCGGGCGGCGCGCAACGTCTGCGTGCGCTCGGCACGGTTGGCCATGTCATCCCAGGCCTTTTCGGCGCGGCGGCAGCGGTCGCGGACATTGTCGAGCGAGGCGGCATCGCCATTGCGACGCTCTTCTTCAGCGCGGGCCCGGTAGAATTCTGGATTATCGGCCATGCTGCTGCGCTCCTGAGGACCTAGAGGAAGTAGGCGCGGCGACCAGAGGGGTCGCCGCGCCGCAACCGAAATCAGTCATCGGCGGACAAGTCCGCCGACAGCCTCAGTCGGCCGGCTGGAGGTTCACAGCCGACTGCTTGCCGCGCTTGTCGGGCTCGAGCTCGTAGGTGACGCGCTGGTTCTGGTTCAGCGTCGGCATGCCGGCGCGCTCAACCGCGGTGATGTGCACAAATGCATCGTTGCCACCGCCATCGGGAGCGATGAAGCCATAGCCCTTGTCGGCGTTGAAGAACTTTACGGTGCCAGTGATAGCCATGCGATGGCTCCTTCTTTGTTATGGGGCAATCCGAGGTTCGGACCGCCCGATGCCGCGGAGCAGGGAAAGAAGGAGAAAGGTGCCGCAAAGCGCCAAGAACCGTCGATATGCGACTGTAGCAAATCTCCATATGGGCCAGACGACCCGAAATTGCAAATCTGGCGGTGTTTTTAGACGACCATTACCATCAGAAAGATCCCCCGCAGCGCCAAGGCCGGCGGCGTAACAGAACGCCGCCAGCCCCGGACATTAGCGGCAGCGTGCCGGGGTGTTGCCGCGATCGACCGCGCGTCCGGCGAGCGCGCCGCCGGCGCGCCGAGCACGGTGCCGAGCAGGCCCGAACCGCCCGGTGCGATCACGTTACCGAGCACGCCGCCGGCCACGCCGCCGACGATCAGACCGGTCGTCCCGTCGTTGCGACGGCAATAATAGCGGCCGTCATTGCCGCGGTAGATGCGGTCGTTGTTCGACAGGCGGCGTTCGCGGTAGCGGCGGTCGTCGCGGTAGTAGCGGCCGGCGTCGTAGCTGCCATAGGCAGGGTCGGGCCGGTTATAGTCGTAGGACCGATAGCGCGGGTCGACGCCGTAGCGGTCGCCGCCACCGCCGACGCAACCGGCGATCAGGGTGGAGGCAGCCATAAGGCCCAGCGTCATAGCGCGCATTTCGCGTCCTTTCAGAGGGTTGTCGGTATCACCTCAATGCTTGGCGCCGGCCTTGGTTGCCGGCGCCCGACCACTCAGTCCTGCAGACCTGCGGGAACGGTGCCGCCATTCTTGGCCAGTTCGCGCATCACGGCCTTGTGCAGCCAGATGTTCATCTCCGCGCTGCCGTCCTTCGCGCCGGTATAGCCGAGCTCGGTCGCGAGTTCCTTGCGGTTGTCGAGGCTGGAGTCGAGGTCGAGCAGCTTCATCAGGTCGACGATCGAGCTGCGCCAGTTGAGGTCCGAATTCTTGCGCGACGCCATGCCCGAGAGCACCGCCTCGACGTCGACCGGCTGGGTGGCGGCTGGGGCGGTCTGTGGAGCGGGGGCCGCCGGCGCA
>NZ_JRVI01000064.1:0-12981 GCF_000783375.1 Sphingomonas sp. Ant20 | reverse complement strand
CGACCTCCTGCGCGGCGGCGACCGAATCAAGCCCGATCAGCTCGCAACCGATCTGCCGCGTCTCGCGCGCGGGCGCGAGCTGCGACGCGCGCAGCTTGAGCACGGAGCCGGCATAGCTCAGCCGCACCGGCCGCGGGTGATGCCCCATCCGCGTGGCCGCGATCCGCGCGACCTGCGCGGTGATGTCGGGCCGGATCGCGAGCGTACGCTGCGACACCGGATCGACAAACCGCACCGCATCGTGCAGGCCGCCGGCCTTCAACCGCATCTCTAGCCCGTCGGCAAATTCGGCCAGCGGCGGATCGACGCGCTCATAGCCGTGCAGGCGTGCAGCCTCGAGCACACGCGCTTCGAGCGCGGCTGCCGAATCGGCGAAGGGGGGCAGGCGGTCGCGAAAACCTTCGGGGAGCAAAGCAGTCATGCGCGTGCCTCTAACCACTTCGCCCCCCGTTCGCGAGCCTTAGAAGTTGAGACCCATCGCAGTCTTAACCCCCGGCAGCGCGCGCACCTTGGTCAGCAGCTCCGGCGTCACCGCCTCATCGACCGACAGCAGCAGCACGGCCTCGCCGCCCGCCTGGCGGCGGCCGAGATGGAAGGTGCCAATATTGACCCCTGCCTCGCCCAGCGCCGTCCCGAGACGACCGATGAACCCCGGCGCATCCTCGTTGACGACATAGAGCATCGGCCCCGCCAGATCGGCCTCGATCTTGATGCCGAGCAGTTCGACCAGACGCGGCGCCGAATCGCCGAACAGCGTGCCCGCGACCGAGCGCTCGCCATCCTCGGTCCTGACCGACACGCGCAGCAGCGTGTGGTAATCCGCCTCGCGCTCGGTCCGCACCTCACGCACTTCGAGCCCGCGTTCGCGCGCCAGCACGGGGGCATTGACCATGTTGACGGTGGCGGTCTGCGTCTGGAGATAGCCCGCCAGCACCGCGCTGGTGATCGGCTTGGGGTTCAGCTCGGCCGCCGCGCCCTCGGTATGCACCGAGATCCGCGTGACCGCGCCATGCGTCAGCTGCCCGACCAGCGCGCCGAGCTTTTCTGCCAGCGCCATGTACGGCTTCTGCTTGGGCGCTTCCTCCGCCGACAGCGACGGCATGTTGAGCGCGTTGGTGACGCCGCCCGACATCAGGAAATCGGCCATTTGCTCGGCGACCTGGATCGCGACATTGACCTGCGCCTCGGTCGTCGACGCGCCAAGATGCGGCGTGCTGATGAAGTTCGGCGTGTTGAACAAGGGCGAAGCCTTGGCGGGCTCCTCGACGAACACGTCGAGCGCCGCGCCACCGACCTGGCCCGAATCGAGCGCCGCCTTCAGCGCAACCTCGTCGATCAGCCCGCCGCGCGCGCAGTTGATGATCCGCACGCCCTTCTTGGTCTTGGCGAGCGCCTCGGCCGAGAGGATGTTGCGCGTCTGGTCGGTCAGCGGCGTGTGCAGCGTGATGAAGTCGGCACGTGCGAGCAGCTCGTCGAGCGTGACCTTCTCGACACCGATCTCGATCGCGCGCTCGGGCGTCAGGAACGGATCGAACGCGACGACCTTCATCTTGAGGCCACGCGCGCGGTCGGCGACGATCGAGCCGATATTGCCCGCGCCGATCAGGCCGAGCGTCTTCGACGTCAGCTCGACACCCATGAAGCGGTTCTTCTCCCACTTGCCGGCCTGCGTCGAGGCATCGGCCTCGGGCAGCTGGCGGGCGAGCGCGAACATCAGCGCGATCGCGTGCTCGGCGGTGGTGATCGAGTTGCCGAACGGCGTGTTCATCACGACGACGCCCTTCGCCGAGGCGGCGGGGATGTCGACGTTATCGACGCCGATACCCGCGCGGCCGACGACCTTCAGGTTGGTCGCGTGCTCGAGGATCTCCTTGGTCACCTTGGTCGAGCTGCGGATCGCGAGACCGTCATACTCGCCGATCATCGCCATCAGTTCGGCGGGCGTCTTGCCGGTGATCTCGTCGACCTCGACGCCGCGCTCGCGGAAGATCTGGGCGGCGCGGGGATCCATTTTGTCGGAAATGAGGACTTTTGGCATGGGATTGCTCCTGGGAATGTCGGGGGAACGGAGGTGCGCGCTCGGTTTTGAAAGTCCGTCCTCACCCTGTCCCGTCACCCCGGCGGACGCCGGGGCCCAGGGTTGCGGTCCGCTTAGTGAGCGGATGCTCCGTGTCCATGGGTCCCGGCGTTCGCGGGATGACGGAAAAGGGCGGTGGGAAAAACGGGCGGCAGTAGCGGGTTTTAGGCAGCCTTGGCGGTCGCGTAGGCCCAGTCGAGCCACGGCCCGAGCGCGACGATATCGGCGGTGTCGACGGTCGCGCCGCACCAGATGCGCAGGCCCGGCGGCGCGTCGCGGTAGCCCGCGACGTCGTACGCCGCGCCGGCCTTTTCGAGCGCGGCGGCCATCGCCTTGATCATCGCCTCGTCGGCACCCTCGACCGTCAGGCAGACGCTCGTCTTCGAGCGCGTCGCCGGATCGGCCGCGAGGTGGCCGAGCCAGTCGCGCTCCGCGACGATCTTGTCCAGAGCCGCGGCATTGGCGTCGGACCGCGCGATCAGCCCGTCCTCACCCAGCGACTTCGCCCATTCGAGGCTGAAGATCGCATCCTCGACGGCCAGCATCGACGGCGTGTTGATCGTCTCGCCCTTGAACACGCCCTCGGCGAGCTTGCCCTTCGAGACGAGGCGGAACACCTTCGGCAACGGCCAGGCGGGGGTGTAGCTCTCGAGCCGCTCGACCGCGCGCGGGCCGAGGATCAGCACGCCGTGTGCGCCCTCGCCGCCGAGCACTTTCTGCCACGAGAAGGTCGCGACATCGATCTTCGTCCAGTCGATGTCATAGGCGAACACGCCCGACGTCGCGTCGGCGAACGACAGGCCCTCGCGGTCGTCGGGGATCCAGTCCGCGTTGGGCACGCGCACGCCGCTGGTGGTGCCGTTCCAGGTGAACAGCACGTCGTTCGACCAGTCGACCGATTCCAGATCGGGCAGCTGGCCGTAATCGGCGCGCACCACGGTCGGGTCGATCTTGAGCTGCTTGACCGCATCGGTCACCCAGCCCTCGCCGAAGCTTTCCCAGGCGAGCGCGGTGACGGGCTTGGCGCCCAGCATCGTCCACATCGCCATCTCGTACGCGCCGGTGTCGGAGCCGGGGACGATGCCGATGCGGTGCGTATCGGGGAGCTTCAGCAGTTCGCGCATCAGGTCGATGCTGTACTGGAGGCGGGTCTTGCCGATCTTCGAGCGATGCGAGCGGCCGAGCGAATCGGTGGCGAGCTTGTCCGCGGACCAGCCCGGAGGCTTCGCGCAGGGACCGCTGGAGAAAAAGGGGCGTGCCGGCTTGGTCGCAGGCAGCGCAGGCGCACCTGTGGCGGTGGCGTAGGTCGTATCAGTCATGTATCTCTCCTCACAGAGAGCACGCGCGGCGTTGGGACCGCGTGGCCCGTCGCCGGCCCTAACGACGTGGCGCGGCGAGTCAACCTTGTCCGCGCATGCGCTTCCGTCGCCACGCTCCCCCGTTCGCCCCGAGCGAAGTCGAAGGGCAGCGCCGCACACGTCCACGCCTCGACTCGCCGCAACGCCGCCCCGCAACGCGTGACAAGCCGGTGCCACGCGGGGATGATGGCCCCATGTACCGCGTCCTTTACCCTGTCCTGCTCGCGCTCGCGCCCATTCTCGCGCTTGCCGCCTGCGGCCGCGCCGATCGCCCCGCCGCGCCGCAACAGACCCGCCCCAACCTCTCGGTCCCGAGCAACCGCGAGACCGCGCAATGCCTCGCCGACCTGCGCCAGCTCCACGTCTCGTTCCAGCTCCTGCCCGACCGCGAGACCGGTCCCGGCTGCGGGCTCGCGGGCACCGTCAAGCTGGTCGATATCGGCGTCCCGGTCGCCAACCTCACCGCGGTCCGCTGCGGCGCGGCGCGCGCGCTGATCGGCTGGACGCGCAACGCGGTCGCCCCCGCCGCCTATCAGATGCTCGGCAGCGAACTCGCGCGGATCGACAGCATGGGCAGCTATGCGTGCCGCAACGTGGTCGGCTCGGCCCGCAACGCGAGCCGCCGCTCGGGCCATGCGGTCGCCAACGCGGTCGATATCGGCGGGTTCGTGCTGAAGGACGGACGACGGATCAGCATCCTGAACGACTGGTCGTCGCCCGACCCGCAGGTGCGGCAGTTCCTCCAGACGATCCGCGCCTCGGCCTGCAAGCGGTTCGGGACGGTGCTCAGCCCCGACTATAACGCCGCGCACCGCAATCACCTCCATCTCGAGGACGATCGCGCGAATTTCTGCCACTAGTACACCGGTCTAGCCCTGCGCACGGCTTTCGACTAAATCCGCCGAAATGACAGATACCCGCATTCCCTCACGCGTTTTCGCGAACGCCAGCCAGGACGCTGAAACCGCCCGCGAGATCGTTTCCACGCCGCAGACCCAGCATCCGCATTACCGGCTCGCCTTCCAGGACATGGACTTCCTGCTCCGCGAAGACCTTCGCCCGGTGCGCTTCCAGCTCGAGCTGCTCAAGACCGAACTGGTGCTCGAGGAAGCGAAGATCGCCTCGACCTTCGTCTTCTACGGCTCGGCGCGCATTCCCGAGCCCGCCAAGGCACAGGCGCTGCTCGAACTCGCCAGCGACGAGAAGTCGAAGAAGATCGCCGAGCGGCTAGTCGAGAAGTCGAAATATTACGACGTCGCGCGCGAGCTCGCCGCCAAGGTCAGCGTCCTGCCCCGCGACGAGCGCGGCTGGCGTCAGTTCGTGGTGTGCTCGGGCGGCGGCCCGTCGATCATGGAAGCAGCGAACCGCGGCGCGACCGATGTCGGCGCCGAATCGATCGGGCTGAACATCGTCCTGCCGCATGAGCAGGCCCCCAACCCGTACGTCACCCCGTCGCTGTCGGTGCAGTTCCACTATTTCGCGCTGCGCAAGATGCACTTCCTGCTCCACGCCCGCGCGCTGGCGGCGTTCCCGGGTGGGTTCGGCACGTTCGACGAGCTGTTCGAACTGCTGACGCTGATCCAGACGGGCAAGATCCAGCCGATCCCCGTGCTGCTGTTCGGTCGCCAGTTCTGGGAGCGCGTGGTGAACTTCGACGCGCTGGTCGAGGAAGGCGTGGTCAGCGAGAAGGACCTGTCGATCTTCCGCTATGTCGAGACCGCCGATGAAGCCTGGGCCGCGGTCCAGTCCTTCTACCGCGAGCGTGCCGCGGCCGAAGCCGCGGAAGCCTGATCTTCTGCCCCCTCTCCCCTCGGGGGAGAGGGCCGGGGTGAGGGGCTGCCAAACAGCGCACACCCCGCAGCAGCCCCTCTCCTCACTGAGGAGAGGGAGCCGCGATTACTGCTCCGTCCGCGCACCCTTGCGTGCGGCTTCCGGATCGACCGACGGCGCACCCGAAGCCGCCGTACCGGTGTTCGCGATATCCGCGGTATCGCCGCCATTCTCGACCGCAGCCTCGGCGGCGTTGGCGGTCGCAGGCTGATCTCCAGCGGCGGCGGGTTCTGCACCGGCGGCAGGCGCTGCCGGCAAGGGCAGGTTCGACCCCTGCTGGTTGAGATACAGGATCACGTTCGCGCGGTCCTCGGCACTGCCCAATCCCGCAAAGGTCATCTTGGTGCCCGGCGCGAACTTACGCGGGCTGGTCAGCCACGCGTTCATCTTGTCGAAGTCCCACTTGCCGCCGACGCCCTTCAGCGCGTCGGTGAAGGCATAGCCGCCCTTGCCCTGCGCGATCCCTTCGCCCAGCGTCGCGTACAGGTTCGGACCGATCCCGTTCGCGCCGCCCTGGTTGATCGTGTGGCACGCGGCGCACTTCTTGAAGACCTCGGCGCCCTTGGCAGCATCGGCGGTCGGCAGCAGCGACGCGATCGCCACCTCGGCAGCGCCACCGCCGGCACCCTCCTCGACGACGCCCTCGATCGCATAGCCCATCTTCTCGGGGCGCTCGCCGTGGAACAACATGCCCCCCACGATCGACAGCCCAAGCGCCGCACCACAACCTGCGAGCACCCAGCCGGCGATCGTATTGGTCCTGTCGTCCATAAAGCGCACCCACCCCTATTTGATTTAGGACAGCCATAGAAAAGCCTGACCGACACCGCAAGCAAACGCTGCGCCCCGTCTTGCGCGGGCGCCGCGCGCCCTTGATTGCATCCGGCCCGCTGGCTACGCGCCGTGACGATGGAAAACTTCGCCGCCCCCGCCCGTCCGATCGTCGCGCGGATGACCCAAGCCGCGATGGCGGAGCCCGCGCGCGCGGTCGCGTTTCAGGGCGCGCCCGGCGCCAACAGCCATGTCGCGGCGACCGAGGCATTTCCGGACGGCCTGCCGCTGCCCTGTTTCGACTTCGCCGATGCGATCGACGCGGTGAAGGACGGCCGCGCCGACTGTGCGATCATCCCGATCGAGAATTCGCTCCACGGTCGCGTCGCCGATATCCATTTCCTGCTGCCGGAATCGGGGCTGGTGATCACGGGCGAGCATTTCCTGCCGATCCGCCACGCGCTGATGGGGATCGGTCCGCGCGACGGTATCCGCCAGGCGATGAGCCATCCGCAGGCGCTCGGCCAGTGTCGCCACTGGCTCAAGGCGCACGGGATCGAGCCGGTCAGCTATCCCGACACCGCGGGCGCCGCGGCCAAGGTCGCCGAGCTTGCCGACCCGACGATCGCCGCGCTCGCGCCACCCGCCGCCGCCGCGCTCTACGGGCTCGATCTGCTTGCGACCGACATTGCCGATGCCGATCACAACACGACCCGCTTCGTCACGCTCGCGCGCGGCGGCAAGCCACCGGCGGCGCAGGAGCCGGCAGGCGGCGACTGGATGACGACGCTGATCTTCGAGGTCCGCAACGTCCCCGCCGCGCTCTACAAGGCGATGGGCGGCTTCGCGACCAACGGCGTCAACATGACCAAGCTTGAGAGCTACCAGCGCAACGGCAGCTTTGCCGCGACCGAGTTCTACGCCGATGTCGTCGGCAAGCCGGGCGACGCCAATCTCGACCACGCGCTAGAGGAACTCGGCTTCCATTCGAAATGGCTCCGCGTGCTCGGCACCTACCGCCAGGCGCGCACGCGCGGCTGAGTCACCCCTTCGCCCAGACGGTCAGCAGCGTGTGCGCGATCGCATAGGGCGGTGGCGGCAGGAACGGCCCCTCCTCGCCGCGCAGCACCGCGCGCACCATCTCGCGCGGCACCCACATCGCATCCTCCAGCTCGTTCACGTCGAGCGTGATCGCATCGTCCACGGCCTCCGCGACGCACGCGATCATCAGCGAGGAGGGGAAGGGCCAGGGCTGGCTCGCGACATAGCGGACACGGCCGACGCGCACGCCCGATTCCTCCGCAATCTCGCGCGCGACCGCCTCCTCGATCGATTCGCCGGGCTCGAGAAACCCCGCCAGCGCCGAATAGCGCCCCGGCGGCCAGCCCTTGCCGCGGCCGAGCAGCGCGCGGCCGTCATGCTCGGCGATCATGATGACGACGGGATCGACGCGGGGGAAATGCTCGGTCGCGCAATTGGGGCATTTGCGCGCCCAGCCCGCGCGGAACATCGCCGTCGCGGTCCCGCATTTCGCGCAGAAGCGGTGCCGGACATGCCAGTCGAGCACGCTGCGCGCCGCGGCATAGGTCGCCGCCTCGCCCGGCGCGAGGCTGCCCAGCACCGCCATCAGCGCGGGCGAGCGCATCGCCGGGGCGTTGTCGACCCCCATGCCCGCCAGCAGCGCGGTGAAATGCGGCCGCCCGCTCTCGTCGAGCCCGAGCAGGATCGGCTCGGCATCGTCGGGCAGGTCCGCCATCGACGTCCATTCGAGCCGCCCCTCGCCCGTCACGGCGGGCAACAGACCGTCGAGCGCGAGCAGCCGCGCCCGCCAGTCGCCCTGCGCCGCCGCCAGAGCGTCTGCATCGTGGCGCAGAGCATCGGCGCGATCGAGCATCCCCCCGGTAAAACCCGGTGCGACATCGGGCATGAGATCCGCGGTCAAGCTCATCGGCGCACGCCCCCCGCGGATCCGCTTCGCGCGACATCGGCGACCAGCGCGCCGACCACCTCTTTCCGCAACGGCCATTTCTCGCCGGGGAAATAATTGACCATCACCGTGCTCCGGACATGACGGACCGGGTCGACCCAGGCAAACGTCCCCGCCGCGCCGCCCCAGCCATAGGTGCCCTTCGACGCGCCGCCCGGCACGTCGGCCAGATAGACCGACCCACCCGCGCCGAACCCCCATTGCGTTACCTACAGTCGCCGCACCGGTCCCGGTGCCGATCCCGCCGAACGACACCCCCTTGGGCATCAGGTTCGACATGCCGAGCGCGACCGTCTCGGGCTTCATCACCCGCACGCCGCCCAGCGTCCCGCCATCCTGCAGCATGTGCAGGAACCGGTCATAATCGCGCGCCGACATCACCAGCCCCGCGCCGCCATAGGGAAAGCTCGGCCGCTCCGCGAACACCGACGCCGCCGCAGGGTCGAGCGGGGTGCGGTTATCACCGACGAACGCATAGTTGGTCGCCAGCCGCTTCACTTGGTCCTGTGGCACCATGAAGAAGGTCGAATTCATCTTGAGCGGCGCGAACATCCGCGTCTGCAGGAACCGCTCGAACGACATCCCGCTCGCCACTTCGATCACCCGGCCCATCACGTCGAGCCCGATCGAATAGCTCCACTTCGTCCCCGGCTCGGCGACCAGCGGCAGCGTCGCGGCGCGGTTGGCGAAGTCCTCGAGCGAGGTCGGGCGCACCTTGGCCATCTGCGTTTCCATCTGCGCATTGACCGACATCGGCAGCACGCCACGCTGCTCATATTCCTTGAGCAGCGGGCCCTTCACATTGATGCTGTAGCCGAGCCCCGCAGTATGCGTCAGCAGCATGCGGATCGTGATCGGCGTCGTCGCGGGCCGCGTCGCCAGCGACGTGTCGGGGTTGGTCGCGACCGTCATCGTCTTGAACGCGGGGATGTATTTGCTCAGCGGATCGTCGAGGTTCAGCCGACCGTCCTCGACCAGCATCATCGCCGCCATCCCGGTGATCGGCTTGGTCATCGAATAGACCCGCCACAGCGAATCGGCGTCGGCGAACGGCCGCCCGGGCTCGTCGCCGATTTTGCCGCTGGCCAGGAACAGGGTCGGCCGGTCGCCCAGACCGAACGCGCCGACGACACCGGGCATCTTGTTGTCGCGGACATAGCCGTCGAACAGCCGTTCGACGCTCGGCAAGGCGGCGCGTGCGGGATCGCCCGCGCGTTCGGTGACGGCGATAGTGCCGGGGGCGGCCTGTCGCTGCGCCTGCCCCAGGGCTGCGGTCGCCGCCAGTGCGGCAATCACGCCGGTCGAAATCCAGTGTGCACGCGTCATGCAGGCCTCCCTATCGCGCCCGTATAGCCTGGGCGGCCTTGGCGAAAACGGTCGGCAGCCCGGCGGTATCCAGGGTCTCGACGGGCCACCATTCGCCGGGTTGATGCGCCTCCACCCGCGCCACCGCAAGACCGAGTTCGAGGTCGAAATGCGTGAAGCCATGCGTGACGCGGTCGTCGAGCATCTGCCAGTCGGCCTGTGCCGGCGCGGCCTCGAACCCCGGCGGCTGGTCGGTCCAGGGCCCGGTCGGCAGCGCGCGCATGCCGCCGAGCAGCCCGGTATCGGGGCGGCGCACCAGCAACACCTGTCCGTCGCGCTCGAGCCAGAAGATCGTCCCGTGACGCTGCGGCTTGGCGGCCTTCTTCGCCTTGACCGGCAGCCGTTCGGGCTCGCCTTGCGCAAAGCCGTCGCAGTCGGGGCGGAGCGGGCACAACAGGCATTTGGGGTTGCGCGTCGTGCAGATCGACGATCCCAGATCCATCATCGCCTGCGCGAAATCGCCGGCTCGCATGTCGGGCGTGATCGTGTCCGCGGCCGCCCGGATCGCCGGGCGCGCGGCGGGGAGCGGCGTCGTGATCGCGAACAGACGCGCGACGACGCGCTCGACATTGGCATCGACCACCACCGCGCGCTCGCCGAACGCGATCGCCGCCACCGCCGCCGCGGTATAGGCGCCGAGCCCGGGGAGCGTGCGCAGCTCGGCCTCGGTCCGCGGAAACACGCCATCATGCTCCGCGACGACAGCCTTGGCCGCCTTCACCAGGTTACGCGCGCGGGCATAATAGCCGAGCCCCGCCCAGGCGGCCATCACATCAGCATCGTCCGCCGCGGCGAGGCTCGCAAAATCGGGCCAGCGCGCGGTCCAGGCGAGGAAGCGCGGGGTGACCGCGGCGACCGTGGTCTGCTGCAGCATCACCTCCGACAGCCAGACGCGATAGGGATCGACCGTCTCGCCCGGCCGGGCGCGCCACGGCAGCACGCGACGATGCGCGTCATACCAGTCGAGCAGGGCCACGGGGACCGAAGAGCGCTTGGCGTTCACGCGCCGCCTATGGCATGGGTGGCGCGATGAGCAACCCGCCCGGTATCACCACCGAACAAAAGTCCGCGACCGCGGCCAGCACGACGGACGTTCCGCCCGCGCGCAAGACCGCCGCCCGCAAAGCTGCTGCCCGCAAACCCAAAGTCGACGCCGATGCGCCGCGCGCCAACCGGTCGCGCGCCGTCGCCGAGCTGCTCCCCGCGATCGGCGGCGCGGCGTTCCGGCGCTTCGGCTTCATCCAGTCCTCGGTCGTCAGCCGCTGGCCCGAGATCGTCGGCGAGCGCTTTTCCGGTGTCAGCACGCCCGAATCGATCCGCTTCCCGATGGGACAGAAACAGGATGGCGTTCTGACCCTGACCGTGCGCGGCGCGCATGCGCCGATGATGCAGCACGTCATTCCCGAGATCACCGAGCGCGTGAACCGCTTCTTCGGCTACGCCGCGGTCGCGCGCATCACCATCCGCCAGGGCGAGGTTGCGAAGCCGCGCGTCAAGGCGGCGCCACCCCCGCTCCGCACCGTCCCCGCCGATCTCGGTCTGAGCCTGAAGGGCATCGCCGATCCCGAACTGCGTGCGGTCCTCGAATCCCTCGCCGCCGGCGTCGCCTCGACGAGCGGCCTTCCCAGGATCAGCTGAATGCGTCTGTTCTTTGCGTTGTTCGGTTTCGCGCTGCTCACCGCGGCCGTGCCCGCCCCGAAGCCCGTGCCCGTCACCCGGACGGCGAGCGGTACCTATGTGCTCGGCAGCCCCGCAGCCCGGGTCAAGCTCGTCGAATATGCCAGCTACACCTGCTCGCACTGTGCCGATTTCTCGACCCAGTCGCAGGCGGTGCTGAAGGGCAAGATGATTGCGTCGGGATCGACCAGCCTCGAATTCCGCCACATGATCCGCGACCGGCTCGATCTCGCCGCGGCGGTGCTCGCACGCTGCACCGGGCCACGTGGCTTCTTCCCGACATCGGCGGCGATCTTCGCGGCGCAGCCCGCCTGGCTCGAAAAGGGGATCGAGTTCCAGCAGGTCAACGCCGCGCGCATCAACCTCTATCCGCGGCCGGCGCAGCTCAAGGCCTATGCCGATGGCGCGGGGCTGACCGATCTGGTCAAGGCACGCGGCTGTCCGCCGCCGCGATCGACGCGTGCTTCGCGGATACGGCGGAGATCGACCGGATCCTCGCCATCACCGCGGCGGCACCGCCCGAGGTCGATTCGACGCGTCCTTCTTCATCAACGGCAAGGTCATGCCGCATGGCGGCTGGGCCCAGCTCGAACCCGCGCTGCGCACTGCCGGCGCCCGCTAATTTCGTTGGAGTATCCCGCATGAAGTTCGTCACTGCCATCGCCGCCCTGCCGCTCGCGCTCGCTGCCTGTTCGGGGGGCGACTCGTCGAACACCACCCAGGCCGCAGCCCCCGCCGCCGCGGCGGCCGCACCCGCCGGTCAGAACTGGACCGAGACCGTCGTCAAAACCGACGAGGGCTATCTGATGGGCAACCCCAATGCCCCGATCAAGCTGGTCGAATATGGCGCGCGCTCCTGCCCGACCTGCGGCGCGTTCGCGCGCGAGGCGTTCAAGCCGCTGACCGACAATTACGTCTCGACCGGCAAGGTCAGCTTCGAATTCCGCGACTTCCTCGTCCACGGCGCGCCCGACGTCGCGCTGACGCTGCTCGGCCAGTGCGGCGGGACCGCACCGTTCTTCCCGATCCTCGAGCAGATGTACCAGAACCAGAACGCCTTCCTCGACAAGCTTCAGACGATGCCCCCGGCGATGCAGCAGAGCCTCGCCAATCTCGCCCCGACCGCGGTCGCGACCAAGCTCGCCGAGCACATGGGGGCGATCGACTTCGTCAAGCAGCGCGGCATCCCCGAGGCCAAGGCGCGCGCCTGCCTCGCCGACCAGAAGCAGCTCGAGATCATGGCCAAGCCGACCGAAAGCGCGATGCAGTCGGGCACCGTCACCGGCACGCCGACCTTCCTGCTGAACGGCAAGAAGATGGAGAACGTGCTGTCGTGGAGCGAGATGGAAAAGGCGCTGAAGGCCGCCGGCGCGTAAGCCGCATCCCGTCCGGCGGGCATTTGGCAGCCCGGAATGTGTCCCTGCGAAGGCGGGGACCCAGTCCGGGCTGCCGCCTTCGCGGGAGAGCAGGAGCGCGCTACGCTCGCCAATCGTGAAGGGAGAGCGCGCGCCATGCAGATCAAACGCCTCCGCATCACCGGGTTCAAGAGCTTCGTCGAACCCGCCGACCTCGTGATCGAACCCGGGCTGACCGGCGTGGTCGGCCCCAATGGCTGCGGCAAGTCGAACCTGCTCGAGGCGCTGCGCTGGACGATGGGCGAGGCCAGCGCCAAGTCGCTGCGCGGCGCGGGCATGGACGACGTGATCTTCGCAGGGACCGCAACCCGCCCCGCGCGCGATTTCGCCGAAGTGTCGATCCTCGCCGAGATCGCCGGCCCCGACGGCGCCGACGAACGCGAGATCGTCCGCCGGATCGAACGCGGCGCAGGGTCCGCCTACCGGATCGACGGCCGCGACGTCCGCGCGAAGGATGTCGGGCTGCTCTTCGCCGACGCCGCGACCGGGGCGCACAGCCCC
>NZ_JRVI01000063.1:0-7070 GCF_000783375.1 Sphingomonas sp. Ant20 | reverse complement strand
CGATCGCGATCGGCGCGGCGCCATCGGGCGGATTGGCGACATAGGCGTCGAGTGCGGCGGCGCGGATCTGCGGATCGAGCCGTGCGCGGGCGACCGCAAACGCGTTGCCGAGCGCATAGGCGGGTTGCCAGACGAGCCCCGCCGTCCCGCTTTGCAACAGCCGCTCGCCCGGACCGAAGCGGATCTCGCCCAGCTGTTTGCGCAGGATCATGCCGCGCACCGCCCGCGGGCCGCCGACATAGCTCAGCAGCCGGTCGTTCGCGGTATTGTCGCTATGCGTCAGCGCGCGCCTGAGCAATTCGCCGACGGTGGTGTGATAGCCGTCGCCGGTGACGAGCATCGCGATCGGCTGATGGAACAGCGTCAGGTCCTCCGCGCGGACGACGACCGGATCCTCGAGCTTCGCCTTGCCCTGGTCGCGCAGGTCAAGCAGCGTGATCGCGACCCAAAGCTTGCTGACCGATTGCTGCGGCAGGCGCTGGCGCCCGCCGGCCTCGACCGTCCAGCCCTCGTCCACCGCGCGGATCGCGATCCCCGCCTTGCCCGCAAAATCATGGTGCAAGGCGTCGATCGCGGTGACCAGCGGAGCGGGCGCGGCACGGGTGGCGCGTGCGGTGGGCAATGGGACCGGGATCGATACGCTGGCGGTTCCATCGCCCTGCGGCGCGGCGCCGGTCGCCCCGGGGCGCGACGTCGAGCCACAGCCGGTCAGCGCGAGCGCGATGCCGCCGGTCACGAAAAGACGCGCGAACCTGCCAATTGCCATGGGTGTCGGATATCCTGCGATAGCGCTACGATCCTGATACGGTCCCGATCGCCGCGATACGCCCCGCGTGCCTCGCTGCGACGAACTGCACGCACGGCGCGCCGGGACGTGGAACGTCAGGGCGTCAGGACCGTGTCGACCGCCTCCGGCAGCATCTGCGGATAATCGAGCGTGTAGTGCAGGCCGCGGCTTTCGTGACGGTGCAGCGCCGAGCGGACGATCAGTTCGGCGGTCTGGAGCAGGTTGCGCAGTTCGATCAGGTCGGGCGTGACGCGGAAATGCTGGTAATATTCGGCGACCTCCTCGTTCAGCATCGCGATCCGGTGCTGTGCGCGTTCGAGCCTTTTGGTGGTGCGGACGATGCCGACATAATTCCACATGAAGCGGCGGATCTCGGTCCAGGTCTGCTTGATGACCACTTCCTCGTCGGAATCGGTGACGCGGCTTTCGTCCCAGGGGCGGATCGGCGGCGGCGGGGGCAGGCTGTCCCAATCGGCGGCGATGCTGTCCGCCGCGGCCTCGCCGAACACGAAGCATTCGAGCAATGAGTTTGACGCCAGCCGGTTCGCGCCGTGCAGCCCCGATTCGGTGCATTCGCCCGCCGCATAGAGCCCGGGAAGGTCGGTCTTGCCATGCTCGTCGACGACGATCCCGCCACAGGTGTAATGCTGGGCAGGGACGACGGGGATCGGCTGCGTCGTCATGTCTATCCCGACGGTCAGCAGCTTTTCGTGAATGTTCGGAAAATGATGCCGGATGAAGTCGGCGGGCATGTGGCTGATGTCGAGATGGACGTAATCGAGCCCGTAGCGCTTGATCTCGGCATCGATCGCGCGCGCGACGATATCGCGCGGCGCCAGCTCCATCCGGACGGGATCATAATAGGTCATGAAACGCTTGCCGGTGGTCGGGTTGATCAACGTCCGCCTTCGCCGCGCACCGCCTCGGTGATCAGGAAGTTCTTGACCTCCAGATTGTAGAGGCAGGTCGGGTGGAACTGCATCATCTCCATGTTCGACACGCGCGCGCCCGCGCGCCAAGCCATCGCGATGCCGTCGCCCGTCGCGCCGCGTGGCGCGGTCGAGAACAGGTAAGTGCGGCCCGCACCCCCCGGTCGCGAGGATCGTCGCGCGCGCCGTGTAGAGCGCGACGCGTCCGGTGCCGCGGTCGACCGCATAGCGCCCCAGACCCGGCCTGCGCCCGAATAGCGCATCTCGTGCCGCCCGGTGGCGAGGTCGATCGCGACCTGGTCGGGGACCAGCGTGATGTTGGGGTGCGCTTCGGCGGCTCTCTGCAGCGCCTCCTGCACCGCCCAGCCGGTCGCGTCGGCGACATGGACGATCCGGCGATGACTGTGGCCGCCCTCGCGCGTCAGGTGCAGCGCGTTCCCTTCGGTCTCGAACGGCACGCCGAGATGCGTGAGTCGTTCGATCGCGGCCGGCGCGCCCTCGACCACCATCTCGACGATCCCGCGATCGTTCAGCCCGGCGCGGCGACCATCGTGTCCTCGACATGATTCTCGAACGTGTCGCCGGGTTCGAGTACCGCGGCGATCCCGCCCTGTGCCCAAGCGGTCGACCCTTCGTTCAGCGCCCCCTTGGCGAGCACGGTGACGGTGAAACGGTCGGCGAGGGTGAGCGCGGCGGTCAGCCCGGCCGCGCCGGAACCGATGATGAGAATGTCGCTGGTCATGCGGCTCGGGATCCGGGGCAGGGGACAGGGTGATGCGGGGTCCTGCTGTTGCACGAAAGTGAGACCACAGGACAGGGGGGTGTTCGGATCGATCGCCCGGACTTATCCGCGCGCGCGCTTTTTCGTCTCGGGCATCGTGACCAGATAGAGCAGGAACCCGGCCCCCGCGATCGCCGCGAGCGTCAGGAAGTTCGCGCTATAGCCTGCCCAGACGATGATCGATCCCGCCAGCGTCGCCGACAGCGCCGCGCCGAGCCCCTGCGTCGTCGCGACCGCGCCCTGGCTGACGTTGAACCGGCCGCTGCCCTCGGTCAGGTCGGCGATCACGACGGGGAACAGCGCGCCGAAAATGCCCGCGCCGACGCCGTCCAGCGCCTGCACGCCGACCAGCCAATAAGGGTCGTCGGACAGCGTGTAGAGCGCGCCGCGCGCGGCGAGGAATCCGAAGGCGACGAGGAACAGCGGCTTGGTGCCGAGCCGTTCGGCATGCCGGCCGACGAAGATCGCGACGGGCACCATCACGAGCTGTGCCGCGACGATGCACGCGGCGGTCAGCGACGTCGCCTGATCCTTGCCGACGGTGCGCGCGAGCAGTTGGCTGACCGAGGTCAGCATCGCGCATTCGCCAGATGGAAGAGGAACGCGATCACCGCAAAGGTCATTAGCGGGCGGTTCTCGATCAGCGTCTTCCAGCCGCTCGGCTCGTCGCAGTCCGCATCGGGCTCGCAGTCGAGGCCACGCGCGACGGCATTGTCGATATCGTCGTTGTGGAGCCGCGTCGCGGTGACGATGCTTGCAACGGTCAGCGCGCCCATCAGCCAGAAGACCACGACCGGTCCGAACGTCCAGGCGAGCACGCCCGCGAGCCCGGCGGACACCGCATTGCCGGCATGGTTGAACGCCTCGTTACGGCCGACCCGCTTGGCGAACATCTTCGGCCCGACCAGACCGAGCGTGATCGCCGAGATCGCGGGGGCGAAGATCGCGCCCGCGACGGCGGCGACCGACTGGGTGATGGTCACCACGGTGAAGCCCGTGACGAACGGCAGCGATACGCTGGCCAACGTCACCAGCAACGCTGCCACCATGACGATCCGCGGCTTGTTGCGGCTCTTGTCGATCAGGCTGCCGGCGGGCGTCTGCGCGATCAGGCCGACGATCCCGGCGATCGTCAGGACCAGCCCGACCGTCGCCTCGTTCCAGCCATGCGCGGGGCCGCGGACCGCGACCAGATAGATGGCGAGATAGGGCCCGAGCCCGTCGCGCACGTCGGCAAGGAAGAAGTTGAGCGCATCGAGCGTGCGTCCCGCCGGCGCATGACGGTGCGGAGCTTTGCCGCCGGGGGGGGTGGCGGGAGGGCAGGGAAGCGGAGAGGGTCGCCATGGTCGGTCCTTGGTCCTGGGAAAGAGGGGGCGGGCAGAGGGGAGCGTCGAGGGTCAGCCGATCAGCAGGCGCGTGCCGAGCGCGGCGGCGAGCGCGGGAATCATCGTCACCGCGCCGACCTTCAGGAAGCGCAGGAACCCGACATCGAGGCCTTCGCGGCGGATCGCCTGGAGCCACAGGATCGTCGCGAGCGACCCGGTGATCGACAGGTTGGGGCCAAGATCGACGCCGATCAGCAGCGCATCGACGACGACGCGCGGCGGCTGCGCCTGCGCGACCGCGGTGCTCGCGATCAGCCCGGCGGGAAGATTGTTGACCAGGTTCGACCCGAAAGCGAGCAGGGTCCCCGCGGTCATCGCCGCGCGCGCCGGATCGGCGGCCTCTGCACGCAACCACGCCGCGACGTGGCCGATGACGCCGCTATGATCGAGCGCCTCGACCAGCACGAACAGCCCGGCGACGAGCGGCAGCACGCTCCACGACACGTCGCGCACGACCATGAGGGGTGACATGCGGACCAGCAGGCAGATGGCGAGCGTCGTCGCGACCCCGGCGATGCAGGTCGGCAACCCGAGTTGCACGTCGAACGCCGAGGCCAGCAACAACACGACCGCCGTGACGACGATCCCTGCCAGCGCCGCCTTGCCGCCGAGGGTCAGCGGCGTACGTGCGATCTCCGTCTCGCACTGTCCGACGAGCCGCGCACGCTCGGTCCAGCGGAGCGCGCCGTAGGTCACGACGATCGCCGCGACCGATGGCAGCGCGAATGACGCGAACCACTGGCCGAGCGGGGGCATCGTGCCGCCATAGAGCACGAGGTTCGCCGGATTGGAGATGGGCAGCACGAAGCTTGCCGCGTTGGCGATGAGCGCGCAGGCGAACAGCAGCGGCAGCGGATCCGCCTTCGCCTTGCGCGCGGCGGCATAGACGGCGGGCGTGAGCACGACCGCGGTGGCGTCGTTCGACAGGAAGGTCGTGGTGACGATCCCGGTGACGTAGACGAGCGCGAACAGGCGGACGGGCGACCCCCGCGCGCCGCGCGCGGCGGTCGCGGCGATCCAGTCGAACAGGCCCTGCTGACGCGCGGTCTCGCTGAGCAGCATCATGCCGATCAGGAAGAGATAGACGTCCATGCCCTTGCCGACCGCGGCCAGCCCGGCAGCGAGCGGCAACAGACCCAGCGTGAGCAGCGCGACCGCGCCGGCGACCGCCCACACCGCCTCGGGCAGGCGGAACGGGCGCGCGATCACCCCGGCCGTCGCCGCCGCGCAGATTGCCCAGGTCAGGCTAGTCTCGGGGGGCACGCGCAGTGTCCGTCGCATTTTCCGATGCGGCACCGATCCGGCGCGACACGGCAGTTATTATCGCCACAATGACTAGCATAGCCGGTCATCACCCTGGTCCTCGCCATGGTCCTTTCAGACTAGGCGGCGTGATCGGGAAGTGTCGTTGCCCTAATGATTGTGTTACGCATCGATCCGGCCCCTGACATGACTTGTGGACAACTGGTGTCAGGCGCGACAACACAGCAGCAGGGGCAAAGGGCCCCGCCGCGATCGTGACAAATCGTTCATGTGGCAATCGGACCCGGATTGACGGGTTTATCGCCTGTTCCCAGCGGCTTGATCGCAGCGGCTGGGCGGCGAGCGGCGGCAAGGCCGGGGCCCGTCCGTCAGGACGTGGCCCCGGCGTCGCGGGTTGATCAGAGGAAGCGGTTGATCAGGTTTTCAAGGCGTTCCTGCTGGCCCGAAACCGGCTTCGGATCGATGTCGCGCTCGACCGCAAGATCGGCAATACCGGCCAGATCCAGCCCGCCGATCGTGCTGCCGAAGTCACCGTCCCAGCCGGCATAGCGCTTGGCCTTGATCGCATCGACCCGACCATCCTCGATGATCGCGGCAGCGGCGAGCAGGCCCTTCGCGACGACGTCGATGCCGCCGACATGGCCGTAGAACAGGTCGGCCGCGTCCATGCTCTGGCGCCGGACCTTGGCGTCGAAGTTGAAGCCGCCCGTGGTGAAGCCGCCGCCGCGCAGGATCTCGACCATCGCCAGCGTCAGTTCCTCGACCGAATTGGGGAACTGGTCGGTATCCCAGCCATTCTGCGGATCGCCGCGATTGGCGTCGATCGACCCGAAGATGCCGAGCGCGTTGGCGGTCGCGATCTCGTGTTCGAAGGTATGCCCCGACAGCGTGGCGTGGTTCGCCTCGATGTTGACGCGCACCTCGTTCTCGAGCCCGTAGCGCTTGAGGAAGCCGTACACCGTCGCGGTGTCGAAGTCGTACTGATGCTTGGTCGGCTCGTGCGGCTTGGGTTCGATCAGGATCGTGCCGGTGAAGCCGATCTTGTGCTTGTGCTCGACGACCAGGCTCAGGAAGCGGCCGAAATTGTCGAGTTCGCGCTTCATGTCGGTGTTGAGCAGCGTCTCATAGCCTTCGCGACCGCCCCACAGCACGTAGTTCTGGCCGCCGAGGCGATGCGTCGCCTCGAGCGCGTCGCGGACCTGCAGCGCGGCAAAGGCATAGACTTCGGGATCGGGGTTGGTCGACGCGCCGGCGGCATAGCGCGGATGGCTGAACGCGTTGGCGGTGCCCCAGAGGAGCTTGCGGCCCGACGCGGCCTGGAGCTGTTCGAGGTGGTCGACGGCTTCGGCGAAGAACCGGCGATGCTCGGTCACATTGGCGGCATCCGCCATGACGTCGACGTCGTGGAAGCAGTAATAGGGCACGTCGAGCTTCTTGAAGAAGTCGAACGCGACCTCGCGCTTGTGCGCTGCGGCAGCCGAGTCGT
Organism: Sphingomonas sp. Ant20; assembly: GCF_000783375.1. Taxonomy (NCBI): domain Bacteria; kingdom Pseudomonadati; phylum Pseudomonadota; class Alphaproteobacteria; order Sphingomonadales; family Sphingomonadaceae; genus Sphingomonas; species Sphingomonas sp. Ant20. The sequence goes on along the minus strand of NZ_JRVI01000063.1, from coordinate 439 downwards.
TGGCGCCGGCATGCCAGGGGCGGTTGAACGTGCCCCCGCCGAACACGTCCGACCCCGGCCAGCAGAAGGTGTGCCAGAAGCACGCGGCGAAGCGCAGATGCTCCTCCATCGTCTTGCCGAGCACGACCTTGGTCTTGTCGTAATAGCGATAGGCCAGCTCGTTGCTGCTGTCGGGGCCCTCATATTTGATCTGGGGGATATCGGCGAAGAAGTCGGACATCGGGGATTCCTATGACTTGGGGGTGATACGGGGATAGGCCTGGCGGAACGCCGCCTTTTTCTCGGCGAGCGCGGCGACGAGTGCGGGGTCGGGGGCGATGCGGTGCGACACGGGCGGTGCGACGCAGACCGTCGCAGGATCGCCGCCATCGACACCGAGCTGCGCGAGCCGCGCGGCGCCGAGCGCGGGGCCGACCTCGCCGCCCTGGAGATAGACGAG
>NZ_JRVI01000062.1:0-15351 GCF_000783375.1 Sphingomonas sp. Ant20 | reverse complement strand
GCCGGGGCGGCGGCGGTGTGGGGCGTTGGCGGCGGGGTCGGCTTCCCAATTGGTGGGGGCGGCCGCGACGCGATCCTGGTCACCGAGATGGCGGTGACGATCAAGCGGTCGCTCGACCAGTCGCCGGTCTGGGAGGGGCGCGCGCAGACCTTCGCCGACGCAAGGAAGCCCGATGCGACGAGCCAGATCCAGGCCGAAAAGCTCGCCAGCGCGCTGTTCGCGGGGTTCCCCGGCGAGTCCGGTCGCACTATCCAGGTGAAATGAACGATCGCCCGATGACCGCCGCCGCCACCACGCCTCTCGCCATCAATGCCGCCTTCGATGGCGGCAATATCCGCCTCGTGCGGGTCGATGGCGACCGGATCGACCTGGAAATCGTCAAGGACCGCGACTCCGACTATTTCCAGTGGTTCTACTTCCGCGTGGCGGGGGCGGCGGGCCGGACGCTGACCTACCGGATCCTGAATGCCGGTCGTTCGGCCTATCCGTTCGGCTGGCCCGGCTACAAGGCGCGGGCGAGCACCGATCGGCAGGCGTGGCGGATGATCGAAACGCGCTACGCCGATGGCGTGCTCGAATTCGACTTCACCGCCGAGACCGACCTCGCTTGGTTCGCCTATTTCGCGCCGTACACGATGGAGATGCATGCGGCGCTGGTCGCGCGGACCGCCCTGCTGCCGGGCGTCACGCACCGCGAGCTCGGTCAGTCGCTCGACGGCCAAGCGATCGATGCCTTCACGATCGGCACCGGGCCCAAGCAGGTCTGGATCTATGGCCGCCAGCATCCCGGCGAATCGATGACCGAATGGTGGATGGAAGGCGCGCTGGAGCGGCTGACCGATTCGGCCGACCCGGTGACCGCGACGCTGCTGGAAAAGGCGACGTTCCACGTCGTGCCAAACATGAACCCCGACGGCACGTATCGCGGGCATCTGCGCACCAATGCGGCCGGGGTGAACCTCAACCGCGAATGGGCGACGCCGAGCGCGGAAAAGAGCCCCGAGGTCCTGTGCGTCCGCAACGCGATGGACGTGACCGGCGTCGACATAGCGATGGACATTCATGGCGACGAGGCGATCCCGGCGAACTTCATCGCGGGCTATGAGGGCATCCCGTCCTGGACCGATGCGCATGGCGAGAAATTCTACGATTATGGCCGCCGTCTCGCGGCGCACACGCCCGACTTCCAGACCGAGAAGGGCTATCCCAAGTCCGCGCCGGGCACCGCCAACCTGTCGATGTCGACCAACCAGCTTGCCGAGCGCTTCGGCGCGGTATCGATGACGCTCGAGATGCCGTTCAAGGATCACGACGCGAATCCCGATGCCGAATATGGCTGGTCGCCGGAGCGGTCGAAGCAGCTCGCGCACGCGATGCTCGAGACGCTCGCGGATGTAATCGACGCGATCTGATCCCTAACCGTCAGCCTGACTTTCGTCAGGATGACGGTTAGGGGGCGATCGCCGCATTTCCATTTCGTCCCTCGCCATTGCAGGAGCCCGCATGCCCAAACTCGTCCTGATCCGCCACGGCCAGTCCAGCTGGAACCTCGAAAACCGTTTCACCGGCTGGTGGGACGTCGACATGACCGCCAAGGGCGAGGCCGAGGCCAAGGCGGCAGGCGAGCTGATGGCGGCCAAGGGTCTCGATTTCGACCAGACCTTCGTCAGCCTGCAGACGCGTGCGATCAAGACGCTGAACATCGCGCTCGAGGCGATGGGGCGGCTGTGGCTGCCGGTCGAGAAGGACTGGCGGCTGAACGAGCGGCATTATGGCGGGCTCACCGGGCTCGACAAGGCCGAGACCGCGGCCAAGCATGGCGACGCGCAGGTCCATATCTGGCGCCGCAGCTTCGACGTGCCGCCGCCCCCGCTCGAAGATGGCAGCGAGTTCGACCTGTCCAGGGACCGCCGGTATGACGGCATCGCGATTCCGAAGGCCGAAAGCCTGAAGGACACGATCGATCGCGTGCTGCCCTATTGGGACGCCCGGATCGCGCCGGCGCTCAAGGACGGGCAGCGCGTCCTGATCTCGGCACACGGCAATTCGCTGCGCGCGCTGGTCAAGCACCTGTCGAACATCCCGGACGACGAGATCACGAGCCTCGAGATCCCGACGGGTCAGCCGATCGTGTACGATCTGGACACGAACCTAAATGCGACCGATCGTTACTATCTAAGCGAGCGGTAAGCCTTTCTTCTCGAAGGCCGGGGCCCAGTTGGAAAAGTAGCAGTGACGAGGCGCCGTGCTTCGTTAACGGCATCCCCCAGACCCCGGCCTCCGCCGGGGAGGTGCGGTCGGAAATGGTGGCAATCGCGTTTGCGGTCGATCCGTACGATGCCACCAACAGCGTTGCCCTCGTCCCCCCGCGTCGCTAGGCACGGCGCTTCCTGAAGCGGGGGGCGAAATTGGCTCTAGTCGGCATCATCATGGGCAGCACCTCCGACTGGGAGACGATGCGCCACACCGCCGAGACGCTCGATGCGCTCGGTGTCGCGTACGAGACCAGGGTCGTGTCCGCGCATCGGACCCCGCAGCGGCTCTACGACTATGCGACGACCGCCGCCGATCGGGGCCTGAAGGTCGTGATCGCCGGCGCGGGCGGCGCAGCGCATCTGCCCGGCATGGCGGCCGCGATGACGCACCTGCCAGTGCTCGGCGTGCCGGTCGAATCCAAGGCGCTGAAGGGCATGGATAGCCTGCTGTCGATCGTCCAGATGCCCGGCGGCATCCCGGTGGGCACGCTGGCGATCGGCAAGCCCGGCGCGATCAACGCGGGGCTGCTCGCCGCGGCGATCCTCGCGACCGCCGACGACGCGCTGGCCGAGCGGCTGAAAGCCTGGCGCGCCGCGCAGACCGATTCCGTCGCCACCGACCCAGCCTGAAAGACGCCGACATGACGCCGCTTCCCCCCGGATCGACCATCGGCATTCTCGGTGGCGGACAGCTCGGCCGGATGCTTGCCACCGCCGCGGCGCAGCTCGGCTATCACACGCATGTGCTCGCCCCCGACCAGGAAAGCGTCGCCGCGCAGTCCGCCTCGACGATGACGCGCGCCGATTATCACAACCGGATCGTGCTCGCTGACTTCGCCGACGCCTGCGACGTGGTGACCTACGAATTCGAGAATATCGCAGTCGAGCCGGTCGAATGGCTCGCCGATCGCGTCCCCGTGCATCCGAGCCCGCGCGCCTTGCGGGTCGCACAGGAGCGGATCGGCGAGAAGCGCTTCGTCGAGAGCGTCGGTGGCCGGCCCGCGAAATGGGCGGCGGTCGACAGCCTCGCGAGCCTGCGCGAGGGGCTGGCGCGCGTCGGGACGCCCGCCGTGCTCAAGACCGCGCGGTTCGGCTATGACGGCAAGGGGCAGGTGAAGATCGACGCGCCCGAGGGTGCACAGGACGCCTGGGATGCGATCGGCGGACCCGCGGTGCTCGAGGCGTTCGTGCCGTTCGAGCATGAATTCTCGATCCTGATCGCGCGCGGGCTGGATGGCAGCATCGTCCGCTACGCTCCGCCGCTCAACCTCCACCGCGATGCGATCCTGCGGCACTCTACCGTGCCCGCGCCCGCCGCCGTGCTGGCGCAGGCGGACGAGGCGGCGGCGCTCGCCGAGCGGATCGCGACCGAGCTCGACTATGTCGGCGTGCTGGCCTGCGAGTTCTTTGTCGGCGCGGACGGCCCGGTGTTCAACGAGATGGCGCCGCGCGTGCACAATTCGGGGCACTGGACGATCGAGGGCGCCGAATGCTCGCAGTTCGAGAATCATATCCGCGCGATCTGCGGTTTGCCGCTCGGCGCGCCGACGCTGACCGGGCGCGAGGCGACGATGGAGAACCTGATCGGCAGTGACGTGGATCGCTGGCGGGATCTGCTCGCCGAACCGGGCGCGCATCTGCACCTCTACGGCAAGGGGACGGCGCGGCCCGGCCGTAAGATGGGTCACGTCACGCGGGTGCGGCGCTAGGCGCGGCACCCGCTGCGCGTCACTTCGCCGGGGGCTTGCCCGCAAGATCCTGCATTGCGTGCGCCAGTTCGATCCACATCGCGCCTCGGGGATGACATATTCGTTTTCGCCCCAGAAGAACGGCCAGTCCTCGTGATTTTCGGGGAAATCGGGTTTCACGATCAGGACACCCGGCACCACGCCGCCGGCGATGAACGAGAAGTCGGCGCGGTTGTTGCCGTAGGCGACCTCCTTGGATCGTGTCCCGACGCCCGACACGAACGAGATGTCCGAACCGGGGTGATGCCCCAGCAGGAACTCCGCACCGCGGAACACCGGATCGGCGGGCATGATGTCCGGAAACGCCTTGTGCAGCGCATAGGCGTTCAGCGCACCGGCGATCACCGTGCCGCTTCCGGCCCAGCCGCCCGTCGTGATCGGCACGCCGAACGGGTTTGCTGCGGCCGCTTTGACCGTCGCGGCCGCATAGGCGCGGACCGCGGGGATCATGCCCTCGCGATAGCTTTGCGGCATGAGCGGGATCGCGGCGACGGCGTCGCGCAGGTTGAACGCGAAGCGCCGCTCCATCGCCGGCCATAACGCTTGGACCGCGGTGGCATAGCGCGGGTCGCGGGTCGTGCGCAGCAATTCGACGGCGGCGGCGAACCGCTCCGAGTCGAGCGGGCCACCGGTGGTGTTGCCATGCTGGTACAGGTCGGGGGCATGCGTCTGCTCTTCCGCCCAGATGCGCGTCGCGATCCCCAGCGCCGTCCTGGCCAGCGCCGGATCGGCCTCGCCAAGTGAGCGCGATGCGGCGGCAAGCGCGGCGATCGAGCCATAGTTGAGCGCCGAAGCCTTGGTCGTGAAGGCCCAGCGATCGTCGGGCGTCCCGCTGCGGCCACCGCGTTCCTCGCCGAGCTTCAGCGCCGGATCGTGGATCAGTCCGTCGGTCTTGGTCGATGCGTCGCCGAGATGCGTATATTGCGCGACGTCGGGCTCGACGATGCCGTGGATGGCATGACCGACCGCATCGAACTGGGCAACCAGCTGCAGCGTGCCGTGGCGGATCTGCTGGAGCAGATCGGGCGTGCCGTCGGGGACGTGGATCTCCGTCCGGCGACGGGTCCAATCGACCGCGGTCGTGTCGCGCGTCGGGCGCCATTTCTCCCAGGTGTCGACCAGCGACCGGACGACCTGATATTGCGACTGGGTGCGGATGTCGAAATCGCCCGCGTCGAACCAGCCGCCGACCGCGAGACCGGGGATATGCTCCCCCGGCTTGTACTTGGTGTCGGTGGTCGGCCCCTGCGCGTAGAGATCGATATGTTCGTGGTTCAGCGGCGCCTGACGCGCATCGTCGCGGTGCGCGTCGCCATGCCAGACGCGATAGCCCTCGTTCACGTACATGTGATCCATTGCGACGGGGAAGTAAACGTCGAGCGTCGGATGCCATGCGCCCGCATAGACGTCGTCCGCGATGCGGAACGGCGCGGTGCGCGTCGCGCCATATTCGAGCATGTAGAGGCCGGGCTGGCGGACGTCGCTGAAATCGAGCTGGTGATAGCTGTAGCGCAAATAATCGCCCCAGCGGGTCGCCGGTGCGGTCTTGACCGTTGTCGTGCTGCCATCGGCGCCGACCCGCAGCAGGCGCGCCGGTGCCGTCGTGCGATCGTTGCGGTCGAGCTCGATTGTCGCGACCTTGCGTGCGCCGGGGGCATAGCCGAGCTGCGAATGCGCGATCACGGGCGCGCGCAGCCAGCCCGGGACGCTGTTCGGCTGAACCTCCCATTCGAGCACGGTCCCGATCCGCCCGGCAGGCAGGAGCGAGCGGAGCACGAACCAGCCATTCTGCGCCTGATTACGACCGTCGAACAGCTGCACCGGCGCGCTCGAGCGGATCGTCACGCGGCGGGCGGGATCCTCGGGCGCGAGGACGAAGCGGGTGCCCTGCGCAATGGCGTTCGGCTCTGCGCCCGGCCCCTCGGCGCGACCGCTCGCCGCATTGCGCTGTGGCGTCGCGGTCATCGTGTCGGCGGGGTGCAGCGGGAAGACGCCGCTGCGATCGTCCGCGATATAGCCGTGGTGAAAATAGGCGGCGGGGAGGAATTCGAGGTTGAATCCCGCCTTGCCCGCAAGCACCGCGGGAACGGGCGCGTCGAGGATCACCGCCAGCGCGACGGCCGCGCCCTTGGTCGAGGAGCGGATCCGGTATCGCCAGTTATAGTCGGGATATTCGAGCGTGACGGTGACGGTGCCGGCCGCGCGATCGACCTGCCGGTCGACGAATCGCGCGGTCGCATCCCATTGCCCCGGCGTGGCGGACAGGCGCACGTCGCCATTGGTCGCGATCCGTTCGCCCTGCTGGATGATCTCGACGCCGCTGATCTTCGAATCGGCGAACAGCCCGTCATACCAGTTCGAGAAGACCAGCACGTTGACGGCCGGTGCCTCGTAATAGCCCGCCTCGCCAAGCGTCGGTGCAACCGCGTCCGGGCGCGCGGCCCGACCTGTGCGGGCAGGGGCGATGCGTGGTCGTGCGGTGGCATCCTGCGGGGCTGCGGCATCGCGCGGCAGCGCGCGCGCGACCCCGGGTATCGCGGTCGAAACCAGTGTCCCCAGCAGGCAAAACCAAGCCGTTCCCGTCATATACCCTCTCCCAAGTCCCAATGTCGCCGATCGCTGACCGGTCATTCTTACTCCGACTATAGCGCTAACTTTCGGCGGCGCTACCATGTGATCAGGACCTGGAATGCCAGCCGATACGCGGCTGGACATGATAGCGGTATCGACTTACGTTCGCGCCTTACGAGCAGGGCAGGCATCGGGCGAAGGCGCCGGTGGATCGACCCGATGCCGTGGCGGAGGGAGAGAGATGACGGGGCTCATCACCGATCGAAGTCGTGCACCGCGGGGATCGCTTGTGCACTGGTCATGCATGCTGTTGCTGGCAGGCCTGTCGCCCGGCACGGCGGCGCAGCCTTTGGCGACGCCGGGTTCGAACGCAATCACCGCCGTGGCGGATCCCCAGACTGCGGCCAGACCGATACCGCCCGAGCTAGCGCCCTATTTCACGGCGGTGTCGGAGGCGACGACGACGCCCGACCGCGACGGCTTTCTGCGCCGCTGGTTGTTGCTCGAACCGATCGCCAAACCCAATCGCACGAACACCGGCTTTACCGCCACCTATGTCCGGCAGGCCCTGACCGCATCCCAGCCGGGGTCGCCGGCCGCAATCCCGAGGGACGGGCAGGTTGAAAAGGCCGCCGCGCCACTGCGCTGGCATGCACTTGATTCGAAAGGGTTCGACGTCAAGCTGTTCGACTTCGCCAAGGCACTGGGGGCGCCGACCTATGGCGTGATATTCTGGGCGGTGACGATCGTCGACAGCCCCCGCGAGCAGCGCAACGTCCGCCTGGCGGTCGGTTCGAACGCGGCATCGATCTGGTGGCTGAACGGCACCGAGGCGGTCGGGCTGTTCAACGACCGTCGCATGGTGATGGACGACGTGCTGTCGGATCGCCTGACGCTGCGCAAGGGACGCAACGTCATCCGCGGCGCGGTGATCAACGGCCCCGGGCTGAGCAGCTTCTGCGTCCGCTTCGTCGACGAAGCCGGCCGCCCGATCACCGATCTGACGACCCATGTTCGATAGCCCCCGTCGCGATACCGCGGTTCGGCAACAGCGAGGTCTCCGGATGCGGTGCGGACTGATCGCGGTGTGCCTCGGGTTTGCGGGCGCAGCGCCCGCCGCCGCGCAATTGGCGGGCGAACCCTTCATTCACGATCCCTCGACCGTCACGCTGTCGGACGGGAAATACTACACGTTCGGCACCCGCGGCGGCGGGCTGGTGTCCGAAGACGGCTGGACCTGGCATGGCGGCCCCGAGCGGCCGGGCGGCGGGGTGGCGCCCGACGTCATCAGGATCGGCGACCGCTATTACGTCGCCTATGCGGTCGGCGGCGGGGGCATGGGGGGCGGCCATGCCAGCCAGGTCAAAATGATGTGGACGCTGTCGCTCGATCCGGCATCGCCGCGCTTCAAGTTCCACGACATCGGCGTCGTCGCGTCGAGTGACGGGGTCGAGACCGCGGATGCGATCGATCCTGCGTTTCTCTACGCCGAGGGTCGGTTGTGGCTGACCTACGGCACCTATTTCGGCCCGATCCGGATGATCGAACTCGACCCGAAGACGGGACTGCGCATGGCGGGCAACGTGCCCGTCGACGTGGCGATCGACATGGAGGCCACCGTGATGCTGTATCGCGACGGCTATTACTATCTGCTGGGCACGCACGGCACGTGCTGCGACGGGCCCAATTCGACCTATCACATTCGCGCAGGCCGGGCGCGCAGCCCGCTTGGCCCCTATCTCGACCATATGGGGATCCCGCTGCTGCGGGGCGGCGGCAAGATGGTCGTCAGCGCGCGCGGTCGCCGCATCGGACCGGGGCATTTCGGACGGATCGCGCTCGCCGGCGGGGTCGAGAAGCTGTCGCTCCATTATGAGGCCGACATGGATCGCAGCGGCCGGAGTGTCCTTGCGATCGAACCCCTGCGGTGGACGGACGGCTGGCCGGTCGTGGGCGAGACGGTGGCGCCGGGCACCTATGAGATCGCCTCCGAGCGCAGCGGCTATGCCTTGAGTCTGGCGACCGATATCGTCCGCATTCCGTTCGACGTTCGCCGCAGTTTCATGGCGGCCGCGACCGATCCGGTCGGGCCGATTCCCGACCAGACGCTGGCACAGGATTCTGCCGACTGGCCACGCGGGCGGATCCGGGTGGATCTGGCGGACTATCTGGTGCGCCCGCATCAGTTGTGGACGATCACGCCGGTGCCCGCGGCGGGGGGCTATTTCGGCGCCCCCTATTACCGGATCGCGATCGCAGGCACGTCGCGCATGCTTGCCGCGACCCCGAACGGGGAGGTCGAGACGATCACCGCCGCCACCGCAGGCGCCGAGCCCCTATGGCAGATCGATCAGCTCACCGACGGCAGTTACCGGATCAAACCGAAGGTCGTGCCCGGGGACGGGCGGGATCTCGCGCTGGTCGCGATCGGTGCGAGCACGCCGACCCTTGCGGCATTCGATCCGGCAAGCCCGGCGGGACGGTGGACGTTCAAGCGACCCTGACACGGCCATCGGTCACCAACCGCGGTTGACGGACGCGTAGAGTCGACTACTCCTACTATTAACTTCAAAAGACGGGGCCTCGCCAAGGGGCCGAAAGGGAGAGCATGAACCGGATCAGTCCTCGCCTCGCACGGTCGTGCGCCATCCGCCCTCGTAGCATGGGACGCATGACCGCAGCGTCGTTGCTCGCGCCGCTGATCCTTGCGGGCACGGCGCTGTCCGGCGGCGCCGCAGCGCAGACCCTGTCGGCGGAGACGGCCAGTGCGACCTTGCAGGCCGACAAGCCCGGCCCGCAGATCCACCGCGACGTGTTCGGGCAGTTCGCCGAGCATCTCGGTCATGGCATCTATGGCGGCATCTGGGTCGGCAAGAATTCGCGGATCCCCAATGACGGCGGCTACCGGCGCGACGTGCTCGCGGCGATGAAGGCGATCAACGTGCCGATGGTGCGCTGGCCCGGTGGCTGTTTTGCCGACGAATATCACTGGCGTGACGGGATCGGCGCGACCAAGGCGCGGCCGACCAAGGTCAATACCAACTGGGGCGGCGTCAACGAGGATAACAGTTTCGGCACGCACGAATATTTCGGGCTGATGGACCGGCTGGGCGGCAGCACCTATGTCTCGGCCAATGTCGGCAGCGCACCGCCCGCCGAGACCGCGCAATGGGTCGAATACATGACCGCGCCGCAGGGTACCACGGTGCTGGCGAAGGAGCGCGAGCGCAACGGCCACGCCGCGCCGTGGAAGATCCAGTATCTCGGCATCGGCAACGAACTATGGGGCTGTGGCGGCAACATGCGTGCGGAATATGCCGCCGATCTGACCAACCGCTATGCCCAGTTCGCCAAGTCCGCGAACGGCCCGATGCTCAAGATCGCGAGCGGCCCGAGCGATTCCAACTATGAATGGACCGATGCGATGATGCGCATCGCCGGCAAGAATATCGACGGGCTCGCGCTGCATTATTACACGCGTCCGCGCGACAAGAACTGGGCCGACAAGGGGCCGGCGCTGGGCTTTGCCGAGCGCGAATGGGCAAGCACCATGGCGCACACGCTGCAGATGGAGGAGTTCATCACCAAGCATTCGGCGATCATGGACAAATATGATCCTGCCAAGCGCGTGATGCTTGCGGTTGACGAATGGGGGACATGGTACGATCCGACGCCGGGCAGCAACCCGGGCTTTCTCGAACAGCAGAATTCGGTGCGCGATGCGGTCGTCGCGGGGCTCAACATCAACATCTTCGCGCGCCATGCCGACCGGGTGAAGATGGCGGCGATCGCGCAGATGGTGAACGTCCTGCAGGCGATGCTGCTGACCGACGGCGCCAGGATGGTGAAGACGCGACCTATTGGGTGTTCGACCTGTACAAGCCGTGGCAGGGCGCGACCTCGCTGCCGATCACGCTGACTTCGCCTTGGTATCACAAGGACGAGGTGGCGGTGCCCGCGGTCAGCGCGTCGGCGGTGCGTGACGCGGCGGGGCAGGTGCATGTCGCGCTGGTCAACCTCGACCCCAATCGGGCGATGCCGGTCTCGGTCGCGATGACGGGGTTGCAGGCGACCCAGGCGAGCGGCCGGATCGTCACCGGTCCGACGATGGACGCGCATAACAGCTTCGATTCGCCGGATGCGGTGACCCCGCAGCCCTTTGCCGATGCCCGGATCGCGGGCGGGACGCTCAGCGTGACCGTCCCGGCAAAGTCGGTGCTGGTGCTCGATCTGCGCTGACCGGCCGGCCGGGCATGACGTGTTCGGCAGTGACGATGGATGGGGGATGCGATGCGGAGTCGTGGTGGAACGTGGCTGCTGGGTGCGGCGCTGGGGCTGGCATCGATCGGGAGTACGGGCGCGCAGGTGAAGACCCCGGCGCCCGCGGTCGTGGCAGGCGCGAAGGCCGTCACGGTCGAGCGCATCACCGTCCATTCCCCCGCCATCACCGGCAATCTGGAGGGGAATAGTCCCGACCGCGCGGTCATCGTCATCCTCCCGCCCGGCTACCGGACCAGTCCGGGCAAACGCTATCCCGTGGTCTATGCGCTGCACGGCTATTCGATCGGCGTGGAGCAATGGATCGGCGAGATCCATGTGCCGCAGACCATCGAGGGGGCGTTCGCCAGGGGCGTCCGCGAAATGATCGTCGTGCTGCCCGACAGCAAGACGGTGCACAACGGCTCCTTCTATTCGCGGTCAGTGACGGTGGGCGATTTCGAGCGCTTCGTCGCGCACGACCTGGTGGCCTATGTCGACGCACATTACCGGACGATCGCGGATCGGCGCAGTCGCGGCCTCGCGGGGCATTCGATGGGCGGCTATGGCACCGCACGGATCGGGATGAAGCATGCCGATATTTTCGGCGCGCTTTACATGATGAGCCCCTGCTGCCTGTCGACGCGCGCGCTGGGCACCCCCGATGCGGCGATCGAGGCCACGATCCGGGCGCTGAAGTCGCCTGCGGACGGCGCGACGCTGCCCTGGGGCGTACGGGCGCAACTCGCGACCGCCGCCGCCTGGTCGCCCAATCCCAAGGCCCCGCCGCTCTATCTCGACCTGCCGGTCAAGGACGGCCAGCCCCAGCCCGACGTGACCGCGCGCTGGGCCGCCAACGCCCCGCTCGCCATGCTCGACCAATATGCCGGCGACCTGCGCCGCTATGCCGCGATCGGGATCGACGTGGGCGACCGCGACGGATTGAAGGACGACGCGGTCAAATTCCACGAGGCGCTCGACCGCTACGGCATCGCCAACCGCTTCGCCCTCTATCCGGGCGATCATACCAGTGGCGTCGCGGGACGCGTGCAGGACCAGATGATGCCGTTCTTCGCGCGCGCGCTGGCGTTCGGCAAATGAAGGCGGGATCGGCAATCGCCGCAGCCCTGCTCTTCGCGACCGCGGCCTCGGCGCAGGTCTGGCGATCGGATCAGGGCGATGGCAGCTACCGCAACCCGGTGCTCTATGCGGACTATCCGGATCCCGACATCATCCGCGTCGGCCGCGACTATTATTTCGCGTCGACGACCTTTGCGAACACGCCGGGGATCACGATCCTGCACAGTCGCGACCTGGTGAACTGGACGATCACGTCGCATCTGGTGGCGCGTCTCGAGGGTCGGCCGCAATATGACCTGGTCGGCGGCAACGCCTATCGCAAGGGGCTCTATGCCTCGAGCCTGCGCTATCACGCGGGCACCTATTATCTGGCGAACACGCCGGTCGGGCAGAATACGCGGATCTGGTATGCCAGGGACGTGCGCGGCCCGTGGCGCTACCACGAGCTCGATCGCCAGGCGTTCGATCCCGGCCTGTTCATCGAGCCCGACGGCCGCGCCTATCTCGCCACCGCGAGCACCGCCGACGGGACGATCACGCTGTTGACGCTCGACCGCGCGCTCGCGCACGTCACGGCATCACGCAAGATCCATTATATCAAGGGGGCCGAAGGGTCGAAGCTGCTGCGGCGTGGCGACTATTATTATCTGTTCAACGCGCTGCCGCCGCGGCTCGCACTCTCCGTATCGCGGTCGCGCAGCCTGTTCGGGCCGTGGGAAACCCGCGACCAGATCGACGACACGACCGGCGGGCATCAGGGCGCGCTGGTCGATCTGCCGGACGGGCGCTGGTTCGGGTTCGTGATGGAGGATAGCGGCGCGATCGGGCGGATGACCAATATCAGCCCGGTCTTCTGGCGCGACGACTGGCCGGTTTGGGGTACGCCCGCCGCCCCGGGCCGCGTGCCGCGTCAGGCAGCCAAGCCGATCGCGGGCCATCGCTTTGCCGAGCCCGCGACGTCGGACGACTTCGGGCGGCGGCGGCTCGGGCTGCAATGGCAGTGGAACCATAATCCCGACCCGGAGCGCTGGTCGCTTGCCGCACGCCCCGGCTGGCTGCGGTTGCGCCCGACCGTGGCGGAGCGTTTCTGGTCCGCGCGCAACACGCTGACGCAAAAGGGGCAGGGGCCTGCGAGCCGCGGCGAGGTGAAGCTTGATATCGCTCGTCTGGCACCCGGCGACCGCTGCGGTTTCGGCACGCTGGGACAGATCAGCGCGAACCTGACCGTGACGCGCAACGCGAACCGCCGGGCACGGGTCGCGATGGAAGTGACGACGGACCGGGTCGAGGGCGCGCAGACCGAAACGCGTGCCACTACCGACCTGCCGCCGGGCGATACGCTGTGGCTGCGCACCGACATGGATTTCACGACGAGCCGGGGCCGGGTCGCCTATAGCGCAGACGGTGTTCGCTGGACGGGGCTCGGCGGTGACTTCCCGCTCGCCTTCGCATGGCAGACCGGTACGTTCCAGGGCGAGCAGTTCGCGCTGTTCTGCTACGCGCCGGCCCGCAGCACCGGTTGGATCGACATCGACAGCTTTCGCCTCTCGCGACTGGCACCGGCTAGCGGCGCGCCACGATAGGCGAAGGCGGGTCGCGGTTTATCGCAGCAGCGCCGCCTCCGCCCAGGCGACGGGCTGCGCCGCGGTCGCGGTGCTACCACGGGCGACGAGTTCGACGATCCGCACCCCCTTGATGTCCGCGCGCAGCGGCGCGGCGGCCATGCCGAACGCCATCGCGGGGGAGGTCGCGAGCAGGCGCCCGTCGCCCCAGACCTCGAACGTGACCGTGCCTGCCTTGGGGGTGCCGGAATCGTTGACGCCGACCTTCGTCGTGAAGCGCGTGAACCCGGCGTTGCGCACCTCGAGACGCGACTGGCCGAGCACGCCGAGCCCCGTGTCGAAGTCCGTCCCGGCGATCCGCAACAGCTTCCCATAGGGTGCCCGGTCCGCCTCGGCCCCACCCCAGCCGCCATATTGCGCATGCTCGCCCGACCCATGCGTACCGATCCACGGGGTGATCGAACGGTGGATGGTCGGATCGGCCTGCGGCGACGCGACCCCGTCCACCGCCGGATTGACCCGCCCGGTCTGTTCGGAAAGATAGAGCCCGTCGGCAAGGCGCCGGGTGCCCGCGGCGCGGAACACGCGCGTCTCGTGCGGGGCCAGCGACAGGGCCATGTCCTTGCGGAAGCTGCTGTCCGCCTTGCTCCACAGGTCGCGCAACCGGACATCGATATCGGGTCGCAGCTTGAGATGCTCGGCGGTCAGCGTCGCCTTGGCAGGCTGCGCGGTCCGGTTGACGACCGCGACGCCCTTGCTGCCGTCGGCCAGCGCCTTGACGAGGATCTGCACCTCGTCCGAGTCATAGGCGAGCACCGCCTGATTGCCGGCCGGATCCTGGTTCAGCGCGACGATGTCGGCATTGCCGAAGATCGCGAGCAGATCGGGCGTCAGCTTGCGCAGGTCATAGCCGATGATCAGCGGCGAGTTCAGCATTGCCCAGAGCGTGAAATGCGCCCGCGCCTCGACGAGATGGCTGCGATCGAAATCACCCGACCCGACGAACAGCATGTCCGCATCGTTCCACGACCCGGGATGCGCATAGAGCGCGCGGTGCGTGACGGTGTCCATGTTGGTCAGCATGCGCGGCCAGAGCGGCTGGATGTCGTCGCTGGTGCGCGAGGTGTTGCCGACGTCCTTGCCCCAGGCCCGCACGTCGCCCGCGCCCCAGAGGCACAGCGAATAGACATAGGGACGTCCCGCCGCCTCGGCGCGGATCGCCGCCCCGACATCTTCGTAGAGGCGGCGGATACCCGCCACGTCGGACCGGCCGAGCGACTGCATGTCGACCAGCGGCGGCAGCGCGCGATACAGGCCCGATCGCACGCGCGGCGCATCCGCGGGCAGCCCCCGGATACCGCAGGCATCGACCTTGATGAAATCGAAATTCCAGTCGCGGAAATAGGTCTTCATGTCCTGATCGACATGGCCGTAGAGCCCGACTTCGCGTTCGGCGACGCTGCCTTCGGGCTGGTTCTTGAAATCGGGGGTGTAGATCTGTCCGCAGCTGTTGCGGCCGATGTCCGAATAGATCCCGGCCTTCAGCCCCATCGAGTGGAGCCGGTCGGTGAGCGGGCGGAAGCTCGTGTCGGGGCCGGTCGCCGCAGACGGGAAGTGGCTGGTACGGATGATCATCCGTCCGTCGGGCTGGCGGCGCTTGAGCCACCAGCCGTCGTCGATATTGACGTAGCGATAGCCGAGCGTCACCAGCTTCGTGTCGACCAGCGCCTGCGCGGAGGCGAGCACCTTCTCCTCGTCGACATCGCTGTTGAACGCGTTCCACGAATTCCAGCCCATCGGCGGGACGGGGGCGTGGCCATCGGCGTTCGCGCTCCACCGGCCGGTCGCCGCAAGCGGATCGCGCGGGGCGGCGTCGGC
>NZ_JRVI01000061.1:0-45677 GCF_000783375.1 Sphingomonas sp. Ant20 | reverse complement strand
CGAGCGGCCGCAATATGCCCGAGACAGCACGGTGCCGACCAAATACGGGTACCATCGCCACCGCGGCTGTCCTGCCATTTGGTGCGTCGCTCACGCCCTCGGCACTCGGCCCAGCTTGGTGGTTCCGCCGTGGCGGTACCGGCGACCGTGTCGTGCCACGCGACCGAATCCGTCCCATGCGAAGCCATCCGTCCCAGACGACACGCGTCGCGGCCTTGCCGAACGGCGTCAGCGTCACCGTGATGCTGGCGCCGGCCGCCAGCGACAGATCTAGGAACAGCGCGCCGCCGGAGCCGCCCGACGGCGCGACGGTGCGGTCATATCCGGGGGCCTGAACGCGAACCGTTGCGGCGTTACAATCGAGGATCGCGAGCCCGGATGCGGCGAGACCGGGCCGCAGCGTGACCACGATCGGGGCCTCGTCGGCGGTGACGGAACCGAGCGCCTGGTCGAACATGGCCCAGCGGTTCGTCGGTCCGACATCGAGCCATGCCCCCGTCGTGGTCGCGGGGTCATGACCGATGTTGCGATCAATTACGCTTTCCCAGACGCGATGCGTCGACCGACGGATGACGCGCTGCCCCAACGCGTAGCCGCCGGCCGCCGTCCACTCGATGGCATCGTCCTCGGAGACGCTGCTCGATGTCAGCACGGCGTCTGTGATCGCGATCGGCTGTAGCAGCTGAAGGGTGGACGCCTGCCCGGCCGGGGCCGGATCAGAGCCGTCGTCCGTAAACGCCTCCTCACCGGTCAGCCCCTCAACCGTCAGCGTACAATAGCTGAGCGGCGCGGACGCATGGTCGACCTCGAATTCTCTGTAGAACCCGCGGACGGTCAGGCTGCCGAAGCGATCGTCGGCGATCCACGTCGCGAGGTGGCACGAAGCTCGGCGAGCTGGCGCTGGATCGTGTCGACGTCGTCGAATGGTACCGCGAGACGCACCGTCATGCGACGCGCGAAACGGCGCGGCACAACCGTGGTGACCCCGAACTCGTCGGTGACCCTGCGGCTATAGTCGATGACGCCGATCGTCGGCGCCGTCTCAACGGTGCCTAGCTCGATTGCGCCTGTGGAGGTGACGACCTTCATCAGGCGGCGCTCGCATTGCCGACGCTGAACGCCATGCCGTTATGATCGGCCGTGACATCGTCGAGCTTGCGATCGATCCCCTTGGTGTTGCGGGCGATCTCGGTCTGCGCCGAACCATTTTCACGGCGTAGACCGGCGACCTCTTCCTTCAAGGCCTCGATGGCGCTGACGATCAGATCGTCGTTGGCCGGTGCGGGCGCTTTGCCGGTCGCTGCGTTGGCAGCCGTGATCATCGTATCGATCGGCGTGGCGGTCCTGGCCGACGCGGCGGTTCCGCCGGCCAGCGCGCTGACGACGCCATAGGCGGCTTGGCGGCTGGCGTCGTTCATCGCCTGCACGCGTTCGAGCTCCTGCCGGCTCGTCGTCTGTTCGACGGTCGGCGCGGTGGTCCCGTTGCCGAGCGCGCTGATCACCCCATAGGTTGCCTCGAGGCTCGCGGCGGTCATGGCCCGCACGCGTTCCAGTTCCTGCCGGCTGGTCGCCTGCTCGGCTGCGGCCGTCAGCAGTGCCTGGCTGAGCGCCGGCAGGGTCTTCGCCGCATCCTGATCACCGCCGCGCGCGGCGGTGTTGGCCGCATTGAACTGCCCCTGCAACGCCGCAAAGCCGTTGCCGCCGGCAGCGTCGGTGACGCCGCGGATGCGATTTACCTCGTCCATGATGCTGTCGCCGACCGACGTCCATGCGTCCGCCAGCGTCTTGGCGGCCGACGCTGCGGCCTGGGCGTCCTGCACGGCATAGATCTCCTGCTGCAGGTCGCGGTTGCTCGCATCCAGCTTTGCCAGGTCGAGCGCACGAAGTGCGGCGGTGTCGCCGCGCAGCTCGAGCAGCTGACGCTGCAGATCCTGACGCTCGCTCGCGATGTCCGCCGCACTCTTGGCGCCTTCCATCGACGCCTGAAGGTCGGCGAAGGCCGGGGCGAGCTGCAACAGCGTCGCATAGGTCGCCTGACCCGCCGCGCTCGTCAGATCCTGCGCCTCGACCAGCTGGCGAAAGCCCGCCAGCGTTTCGGGCATCGCCATGCCGAGGCTGCTGAAGACGCCGGCAAACTGCGCGGTCTTCGCGGCGGCCTGCTCTTCTTTGGTGTAGAAGGATCCGAAATAGGCGTCGGCTGCCGACGTCAGCGCGGACACGCTGTCGAACTGGTCGGCAAGGCCGAGCTTTGCCGCGATGCCCATCGTCTGCGCGCTGTTGCCGAGCAGATCGAGCGACGCACCGACGGCTTCGACGGTCGAGGCGACGCGCACGAGCGTTTCGAACGTGCCTTCGCCGACCTTCTGGAACTGCGCGACGGCCGGGAAAGCTGCGGCCGCCATACCATCGGCAGCGGCGCCGAAGATCGCGGTTAGCTTCTCCTGGATCTGCTCTCCGGTCAGGTCCTTCAGGTCGATCTTGCCGATGTTGACGACGAAGCTGTTGAGGCGGTTCTGGATGTCGCTGGTCGCAGCACCGAGCGGCCCGGCCGACGCCACGATCGCATCGTTGAACTGGCGCAGGATCAGCGTGAACTGGTTTTCCAGCCCTGGGTCGGCCGCGCCGTACTGCGTCGAATATTTCGTGCCGGTCGAGATACCGAGGAACGACGACTTCTTCTTCACGTCCGAATAGTAGGACGCGTCGAAGCCGCTGTTCAGGATGCTGCCGACCGACTGCGGTCCGCCCGACAGGCCGTTGCCGATGACCGAGGTCTTCGTGCCGAACAGGCCGCTCAAGATGCTGCCGATGACCGGGATCTTGGTCAGCACCGCGCCGATGCCGGCACCGATCGGGCCGCCGATCGCCATGCCGATGCCCGCCATCGTTGCCGTCGCGTTGCTCTTGAACCCGGTGTTGACCCCGGCGCTGGCGTCGATGTTGCCGGCGCGGACGACGAGCGAAGCGACGCCACCGATCTGACTGTCGATCGACTTCAGCGATGCGGCCATGTCGCGCGAATAGGACAGCATGACGGTGTCGACGTCCTTCAGGGCATCGATGGCGTTCCGGATGCTCTCGCTCTTTGCCGACGAATCGCCGAGGACGGTGCCGGTGCCGGTGTTGGTCGGCGCCAGATCGTTCTTGCCGCCACCGCCGAACGAGCCGGCGACCGACACGCCGATCCCCGCCAGCGCGGCGACGGTCGCGGCGCCCGCGGCAATGTTGAGCGGGAAAGGCAGGCTCTTGATCGCGTTGACCACTGCTTCGGTCGCTCCGACCGCGATACGCGCGACGCTGTTGGCGATCTTGCTGCCGGTCTCGATCGCATCCTGCGCGATCGCGCGGACTGACATGGCGAACTGGACAAGGCGGAATGCCTTTTCGGCGGTCGCGAGCGTCTGATAACCGGTCGAGCCTTCCTTGAAGAAACCCTTGGCAGCTGCGGTCATGTCCCCGAACGCGCTGATCTGCTGCGAGGATGACCGGAGCGAGAAGAGCCGGTTCTCGCGCTCGATCTTCTTCTGATCGTTGCCGGCCGCATCGATCGCGGCCTTGTGCGCTTCCTGCAGCTTGGCCTGGTCGGCGTAATAGCCGGTCATGACGGTCAGCGCGTCGCCGATCGCCGAGCCGACATTGCCGAACGCATCGGCCATGCCCTGCGCCGCGCGCTGCGCGCTCTGGTCGATCGTGTCGAACAGGTCGGACGTGGCGCGCAGCTCGGCATTGAGCTCCGCCTGCTTTTCGACCAATTGCTGCGCGCGACGGCGATCGCGACCTGCTGCTCGATATAGGCCGCGCGGTCGCCGGGATTGTACTTCTGCGCCTCCTGCGTGGCCTTCAGCGTAGCGAGCGCGCGCACCCGCTCCATGTCCGTCGCACCGACGAGGCGAAGCTCTTCGCGCATCTGAGCGAGCCGGTCGTTGCCGGCTGCCATGTCGGTGTTGAACTGCGCGCTGCGCTCGGCCGTGGTGAGATCCGCGCGCGCCGCGCGCTGATCGGCCAGCGCCTTGGTCGCGCGCTCGGCCTCGGTCGTCAGCCCACGGGTGCGGGCTGCCTCGATCGCGGCGAGCAATGGCAGATCCGCGATCTGATCCTTGACCAGCTCGGCCGCGCGGGCAGCGGGCACGAGGCCGGCTGCGACCTGTGCGTTGACCAGCATCTGCGCTGCCGCCTGCTCGCGTGCGGTCGCGGTCGACTTCGCGACGTCCGACACGCGCTGCGCGATCGCGAGGCGCACCTGGCGGTCGACGGACGCCTCGATGTCGGCCCTCTGCTTGATCGCCTTGCTCTCGGCCTTCACGCGCGCCTCGGCGATCAGCGCCGCGGCGCCGGAGACGCCGTAAGCATCCGCCAGCTTGTACAAGTTGCGGATCTGCGCCTCGATCGCCTCGGAATCGCGCACGAGCGACGCCGCATGGCTGTCGACGGGCGCCTTCTTCGGCGTGCGATCCGCCTTGATCTCGTTGGCCTTCTTCAGCAGCCGCTCCTGCGACTTGCTGATGATGTTCTCGGCAGCGGTCGCGAAGAACCTGTTCGTCCCGTTGACGACCTGCCCGGCCCCCTGCGCGTAGCCCTTGCCGAACGCCTTGCCGAGGCTGCTGCCGGCGCTGGTCACGGCCGTGGCGGCATCGCTCTGGCCCATGGCCTTCAGGATCGGGCCGGCAAAGTCGCTGATCGCGCTGCCGATCGACTTCAGCCAGCCGGCAACGCGGTTGTAGATGGCGTTGAAGATCTGGGCGATGCCGTTGCCCGCCCACTGGGCCGCGGCGACGACGGGGGCGAAGAACTGCGCAACGGCCGCGGCCGCTGCCGAGACATAGGCCGACACCGACGTCGAGATGCTGCTCCACAGCTCGACGATCGCGGCATAGGTGCCGGTGAACGTGCCATAGATCGACGCGAGGAAGCCCTGCACCTGCTGCGCGTCGTTCGGCGAGAACAGATAGTCCATGAGCGACTTGCCCGACCCGCCCAGGTTGAGGCCGTCGGTGATCGTCTTCCATACGCCGGCAACCATGTCGCCGGTCGTGATCGACTGATCGCCAAGCTTCTTCATTTCCTTGGACGTCAGCCCGAGACCCTCGGCGAACTTCTTCATGCCGGCGTCTTCGTTGATCTGCTCCTTCCACCGGTAGAGCGCGACGCCCGCGACGGACGCAACCGCGATCGCGGGGAGGAACGCGACGGCGAGGCCGCCCATCTCGGCGGCAAAGCCCTTCACGCCGCCTTCAGCCATCTGCGCGACCTGGAAGATCTGGCCCGCCTGGCTGGCGAAGATCTGGAACGGCGCCGCGCCCATTGCCGCCATGGTGGCGACGTCGTTCAGCTGGAACGACAGCTGCGTCAGGGTGCCTTTGCCCTTGCGAGCGATGCGGTCCATGTCGTCCTGCGCCTGCGCGCTTTGCCGCAGACGGCCGGTCAGCACCTCCTGCTGGCGCGCATATTCGGCCGGTGCGGTTGCGCCGGTGTGATAGAGGCGCGTCGACTCCGCGATCTCGGCGTTGAGCTTCTTCGTCGACGCATAGAGGGGATCGGTTGCCATGCGCAGCTGCTCGGCCGCGGCCGCATCGGCGACCTGGGCATCGTGCGAGCCGCGGACGAGGGCTGTGAGGCGGGCATGCTCGTCTCCAAGCTGCTTGACCTCCACTGCGGCCATCCGCGCCGCGCGCGCCTCGTCTTCCGCAAATTTGGCCGACAGCGCGCTGAATGATGCCCCTGCGTCGGTAGCGCGAGGACGATCTGTTCCTTGGATGCGCGCGATGGCAGCTTCAATCCGCGAACGCTCCAGGAGCTCCGCGTTTAAGGCCGCCTCGGCAGCGACGCGGGCCTGCGCGGCCTCGACCTCTTTCCATGCCGCCAGGCCCTGGCGCCGATGCGATTCGAAAAGTTGATATGCCTGATCTGCCTGGCGGAGAGCCTGTGCCTGACGCTCTGCAGCAGCCGCGGCTTGATCGGTTGCCGTGACCAGCGCCAGCTCCTCGCTGCGGATACGCTGGGCCAGTTCTTTCAGGCCCTGCTGCTCGGCTGCGAACGCTTTGAACTCGGCCGAAGCGCTACGGACCTCCTCGCGGGTTTTGCCGAAAACGCTGTTCTGACGCTCGAGCTGACGCGCCATCGCCTCGCCTGCCTTCTCGACGCGGGCGAACTCACGTGCTGCGTTGGCGCCTTCGCGCGTCGCCGCGGCGCCGAAATTCGTGACTGCGCTGGTTGCGCCGGCAAGCCTGATCCCACCCGCCGCGGCTTCAATACGCGCCGAGTTGCGAATGAAGTCCTGCGTCTCGGAGCTGAACATCTGGCCGAAGCGCAGCAGCTCGGCGAACGCGCCTTCTGTGTTGAGGATGAAGCCAACCTCGAGGGAGGCCGCGCCGTCGTCGTCAATCATCGCGGCCTCCTTTCGAGGATCAGCCCAGCACGGCGCGGAGCTTGGCTTCTTCGATCTCACGCTCACGTGCGGTCACCGCTGCGCGCCATGGAGGCGGACAGGTTTCAACGTCGGCCTTGTGGCTCTCAGCGAGGTAGGCAGCCGAGAGGCGGCGGATCAGCCGCGCCTCCCATGGCTCAAGGTCAACGGCGGTACGTTCGCACCACGCGTTGATCTCGATCCACGATAGCGGCACGGCGCCCATGCCGGCCGCTTGGGTCAGGCCCATCTCAATCAGCCGGTCGGTGATATGCGGCGCCGGATTGGGCGGCATAGGTGGCACGATCTTGTCGCGCTTCATCTTCTCGATCCGACTGAGCCGGGGAACGGGAGAGTCCTCTACGAACTTGGCTCGCCGTGATCGAGGGTCCGGCTTTGGCGTGGCCTGAAGCCACGCCATATGCCGGATATAGAGGGTCAGGCCGCTTTCGATGCGGCCTTGAAGTTTCCCCAATCGGCGACAAACTTCGCCACCTGGCGGGTGATGTAGCCAATACCCTGATCGGCATATGCGGCGCGGAACATGTCCTGCCCAGTGAGACTGGCCCCTTCGGGCTGATAGTCGAAGTTCTCGAACGACACGGTGATCGCGGCGAGGTCTTCGGCCGTCTCGGCAATGCGCTCTTCCTGGGTCGCCGCGGTGATCTTGCCATCGTTGTCCTGCATGCGCTTCAGCGCGCGCGCGGACTGACGTGATTCGACGGCGCCATAGGGACGCTGCCGGGGCCATGGAGATGGATGCGGATGGGGTGCTTGCCAGCCTCGTCGGCATAGAGCGGCTCGCCGGTGGGGCCCTTGACGTGCAGGGCGGCGGTGGCGGCGATAGCAAGCGAGGCGATGTTGAGCAGCTTGGTCATGGGATAGTCCTTCGCGGGAGGATGGTGCGCCAGCCCGGCTCGCGACCCGCGACGACGGGCCGAGCTGGCGCATAAGGACCGGCGTCGCGGGCGCCGGGCAGGAAAGGGATCAGGTGGTCGGCGCAGCGACCTTGACGATCTTGGTGCAGATCTCGATCGTCGGAGCGCCGGTCAGCATGCTGTCGGCACCGTCGGCGGTTTCCGGCATGCCGAAGTTGCGGCCGCCGAAGTAGCGCTTGGCACCGTCCGGATACGTCACGCGGAACGAATAGAGCTTCTGGCTCTCGTCATCGGCCGAGGTCTGCATGATCGCCTGGCCGGCGTCGGAGCTGTCGAGCGCCATCGATGGCTGCAGCGCGCCATAATCGGCCGAGCCCTTGAACTTCTGCTTTGCACCCTTGAGCGGCTGGAATTCGACCTTGGCGAAGCTGGCGCCGATCGAGCCGAGCTTTTCGACCTGGCCGACGTCGGTGAAGGTGAGCGCGGCATAGCCGGTCGCATCCGCAGTCGCTGGCGAGGCAACGGAAATCGCAAGCGACGAGCCTGCGGCGGTCTGGGAACCCATAGTGATGATCCTCGTGTCGTCATGCCGGCGGGCGCCGGCGGGATATCGCCCGCCGGGCGGCGGGCGAGCGGGTTACGCGGCGGGCTTCGCCTCGCGGGCGGTCGCCTTGCGAACCAAACCGGCAGCCCTGAAATTCTCGAAGCGGCCGGCTTCCAGGTCGGGGGTGTCCTTCGCGGAGAAGCTCTCTTCGGTGGTGGCGTCCTTGAAATCGCGCAGCACGAAAGCCTTGATCGGCGTGGCAGTGGTAACGGACATGATAGATTCCTCTTTTCTCACGCTGCCGCGTCGAAGCTGACGCGGAAGTCCTGGGTCTGCTCGAAGCTGTTCGCGGGGCCGCCGACGTCAGGGCCGGTGCCAGCAGTGAGGATCGAGACACGAAAACAGCCCGAAAGGTCGCCGGTCATGTCCCGGCAGCACCGCCGGATGAGCTTGATGGCGGCCTTCTGATCTCGATAGTTCGCGGCGCGCACCGCCACGGACACGCGCTCGACGGAACGGACCAGCGCTTCACGCTTCAGGCGTTGCCGATCGATCAGCGTCACGCTGCGGATCAGGATGGCGGGCAACACGACGTTGTCGGGGAGCTTGCGGCCTTGATGCTGGCGGGCTGCATCAGCTCGGCTAGAGGCTCATACGCGCGCAGCAGATCGCCGATGATCTCGACACCGCTCATTCGTCGGTCCCTTCCGGTTCATCGCCACCGACGATGCCGCCGCGGGTGACGCGGGCATTGACGTAGCTCTGCATCGCAACTCGCGCCGCCGCCGCACTGTGATCGAGCGAGGGGCGCAGAAAGGGGGCGGCCTTGGCGCCCGGGTGGTGGACGGTTTTGCCGACGAAGTTGTTGCCGATGCGGAGCGACTCGGCGCCGGTTTCATTGATCCGGCGGACGCTCTTGCCCTCCCGCTGGCTGTCATCGACCGATATGAAATGCGGGTCCGTGCCGTACTCGGCCCATGTAGCAAGCGATCGCGGCCACTGGCCTTTAACACCGACCCTCACGACAATCCGTCCCGGCTCGCTTTTCGTGCGCAGCGTCAGCGCCTCGGTCACCTTCTCCGTCGGTGAGCGGCTCTTCGTCTCGTCGAGCAGCACCTTGCCGCCAGCGCGCGCCGCGCCGCGCAGCAACTTCGCCTCGATCTGGGCGGGCAGCCCCGCGATAACTCGCTCGACTGCGCCCCGGCCTTTGACGCTTGGCATCAGGCCGCGTTGCCCGCTGAGGTGTAATCCTCGACCATGAACTCCATACGGTACCGCCGGCCAAGCTCGGCCGGGCCGGCGGTGATCTGCATGATGCGCGTGCCGAGGACGAACCGCATGCTGCTGTCGATATCGGTGCGGTACCGCATGCGAACCCGCGCTGGCCGCGACGCGACGTTGATACCGCCAGCCAGGCGTTCGCCGCGGCTCGGCAGCATGTCCTGGAGGTTGGCCCAGACTTTCGTGACGGGCTTCCACGTACCCGACCCTGCCCCGTCGAGGCTGTCGTCGGCGATCGGCGCCTCGATCGTGATCAAGCGGTCGAGCTTATCCTGCGGGACCATAGTTACAGCCTTCGCCGGCGGATTGTTCCGAGTAGCCAGTTGGCCTGTTTCGGTATCTCGCCGGCGTCGCGGTTCTCGTACCAGTGAGCAATGATGACGAGCATCGCCTGCTTCACGACTGCGGCGTCATCCGCGGAGATCGCGCTCGGGGCCGTGGCCGACAGGTCGAAACCAGTGATCGCACCGCACGCTCGGCGCGCGGCAGCAACGTAGCCGGTCAGCAGCTGATCCTCGTCCCGCTCGTCTTCAGCGAGCCGGCATTGCAGCCGTGCGTCATCGAGCGAGACGAGGTCAGCCACTGGGTCAGCCCCGCGCCTTCAGCGCGTCGTCGACGACATCACGACCTGACTTGCCGGGATCGTTGAAATCGATGCGATTCATTGTCTCGGTCGTATTGGCGCGCGGATCATTGTCGACGGCCGGGTGGCCGACGTCGATATCGGTCAACTGGCGGGCCGCACCGGAGGTCGAGAACTCGGACGCGGCAGCGAGGTCGGCCGGCGCCGACTTGTCGAGCCCGGATGCGATGCCGAGCCCGCCGGTGGTCATCTTGACCATGCCGCCAGTGCGCGCCGTGTCGGCCTGGTTCAACGCGCTGTCGATCGCGTTCAGAACGGCCTCGCGCTTGCCGCCGTTCTTCTCGGCCGACTGCAGCTTCAGCAGATCGTCGTGCGATAGACCGCGCAGGGCCGCTTTGACGTTGGTGACGCTGCCCTCGAGCAGCTTGTTGAGATCGTCCATTCGGTTTCTCCTTGGCTTGTTGAAACGTCGTTTCGAGCGGCGCTTCAAAAAGCCCGGGCCGGCACGCGGCCGACCCGGACAGGCTCAGTTTTAGGCTGCAGCGCCGATCTTGATGATCTTCATCGAGTCCGGGTTCTTGACGCCGCCGCCGACGCGCTTCGTCACGTAGAAGCAGACGTACGGCTTGTTGGTGTACGGATCGCGCAGGATCCGGACGCCGATGCGGTCGATGACCAGGTAGGTCTCGCGCATGTCGCCGAAGGCCAGCGCCAGCGCGTCGGCCGCAACATTCTGCATGTCGGGCAGGTCGACCACCGGGTAGCCGATCAGCGTCGATGGCTGGCCGGCGACGAAGGTCGGCTGCCAGATGTAGTTGCCCTGGCCGTCCTTCAGCTTCCGGATCGAGCCGAGCGACGAACGGTTCATGAAGAACTTGGCGTTCGGCGTGTAGATCGCCGGCAGCTTGTACACCGCGTCGATGACCTTATCGGTCGCGATCGACGTGGCACCGCCGCTGCTGAGCACCTCGATAGCACCCCAGGGGTGACGATCGGCTGCACCACCGCCGGCAGCGTAGTTCAGGAAGCCGTTCGGCTTGTTGACGCCGTCACCAGCGGCGAAGGCGATGCCCTCCTGGCGCGAGAACTCGGTCTCGATCTCGTCGGTCAGCCAGTTCTCGAGATCGATCTCGGCGTCGTCGAGCAGATCCTGCGACGCTGCCGCGTTCGCATAGAGCTGGCCGAGGCCGAAACCGAGCGCGGTGAACTGCGGCGTGGCGGTTGCCGGGCGCGACGCCGTTTCGCCGACCCAACCCGAACCGACGTTGCGATCGGTAAACAGCTTGGTGAAGGCGGCCTTGCTGATCGAGATCACGGTCGACTCGGCGCGCATCGGGGAGATCTGCTTGAGACGGCCGGTGATCGTGCGATCCCACTCGTTCGGCGTGAGCAGGCCGCCATCGGCCGGCACGCCTTCCGACATGGCTGCGCGCACGCCGGCCTTCTGCGCTGCGGCGAGCTTCTGCTCGTCGTCGCGCGATCCGCCTCGCATGAACGACGCGAACGTACCGCTGTACTCGGGGTCCGCGGGAGTGGCCTTGCCACCGCCCGCCATCTGCTGGCCGGCGAGCTTGAGCGCGTGATCGTTGAGCGACGCCTCGAGCGTGTTCATCGTCGCGTTGATCGCATCGAGCTTCGCCTGGGTCTCGGCACTGTCAGCCTTCTTGCCGACGTTTGCTTCGACCGTGGCCTTGAACTCGTTGTGCGCGCCCTGCAGCGCCGCGATCATGGCCTTCGGGTCGCCGGTGACGTCAGCGCGAATGAGGCCGGTCATTGCCCGCGGCATTGCGGGAACAACGGGCGCGGAAAGGGTCAGCACCGGCTCGGCTGGTGCGAACAGTGCACGGATCGGATGGGCGAACACGTTCGCGACCGCCACAAGGGCAGTCATATTCATTTTCTTCACGGCAAAGCCTCGTGTTTAGCTGCGGAAATCGTCGAGCAGCGCCTGCATGGCACTGATCAACTCGGGATCGCCGCCAGCGCCTGGCGTGTCGGCAGGGTCTTGGGCAGCGCCTGGCGTGCCCTTGATCTCGTTGATGTGCGCGCGCGCCTGGGCGCGGGTCGCGCCGCCGGCGACAAGCGCCAGCTCCATCGCGCGCACCTTGTTGACACTGGTGTCGGAAGCCTTCGCGTCGCCATCGATCTTCGTCTTGTCGGCCGCGAGCAGCTCGTCGGCAAAGCCGCGTTCGATCGCGACGGATCCGGACATGTACGTCTCGTCGTCCATCCACTTTGCGCATTCGGCCGACGTCTTGCCGGTTCGCTGCGCGTAGACGTCCGCCATCGCCTGATCGAACGGCGCGAGGAACGCCGAGACTTCGGCCATGTCGTGCCGGTTACCGACCGCGCCGACCCAGCAATTGTGAATCATGATGAAGCTGGCGGCGCCGATCTCGACGGTATCGCCTGCCATCGCGATCACCGACGCGGCCGATGCGGCCATCCCCATGACCTTGATTGTTACCGCCTGCGGGTGCTCGCGCAGCACGTTGTAGATCGCGAGGCCCTCGAACATGTCGCCGCCGGGGCTGTTGACCTGGACCTCGACCGGACGATCGCCGATCGCGCGCAGCTGCGCCGATACTTTCTTCGCGGTGATGCCACCGCCGCTCCACCAGTCCTCGCCAATGATGTCGAACATGGTGATGACGTTGTCACCCGTCTCGACAGCCGCGGGGCGTACGCCGGCCGCGTCGGCGTTCCAGCGATCGAGAACCGGCGCCGGCGTGAACGCGGCCACGTCGCGCTTGGCCGGAATTGGCAGAGCGCCTGGCCGCTGCCGACTCTGGATGCGGCCGACGACGCCGCGCGGCTGTCCCGCCGGCGCTGGCGTCGGCTTCGCGCCTGGGGCCGGCCGTCCGCCGATGGTCTTCACTGCACCGGGCTTGCCGGGGGCTGAGGTTGTGTCACGCATCAGCGGGTTCCTTTGGGGGCTTGGCGACCGTCGTCGCTGCTGGCTTGGGAAGGTCGTTGCCGTCCTCGCGCGGATCGAGCTCGAAGGATCCGCGGACTTCGTTCGGGACCATCCAGGCGCCGTTGTTGCCGAGCGCCTTCGAGTAGAATTCGGCCTGATCCTTCAGCGAGCCGCGCAGCAGCGCGCCCTCATTGAACTTCACGTACAGTTCGTCGGCATCCTGCTCGGCAACGGTAAAGCAGCTGCGTTCGATCGCCTGTTCCCACGCGACGAACCAGCCGAGCAGGCAGTATGTGATGAACAGCAGGCCGAGCTGCTCGATGCCGGTGCCCCACGCTGTCTCGTCCATCATCAGCAGCGGCCGCGGAACGTCCGTAAACCGCGCAACCTCTTCGACCTGCCGCTTGCGCATCTCGTCGCTTTGCGCGTCCTTGGCGGTCGTGAACGGGTTGGCGACGCCGCCTTCCTCAAGGATGAACCACTCGCCGGCATTGTCTGCGCCGGAATGATCCTCGTTCATGCTGTCGCGTAGGCGTCCGTAAGCTTCGTCGCCGAGCACCGTGGGGTATTGGATCGCACCGCCCGCCATGACGCCCTTGGCGAGCATCTTCGCAAGTGCGCGTTCGGCCGCCGAAGCGAGGCCGAGGGTCTCGACGGCCATATCGAGTAGCGAGACGCCCTTCAGCCCGTCGAGACTGATCGGGTGACGGAAGTGAAAGACGTCGCTTGCCGAGAGGGTCTGCGGTCCTCCATTCGACGGCTGATATTTGAAGGTCAGCTCGCCGAAATCGGAGACGTCCGGCTTAATCGAACCGCGCTTGAAAGGTATCAAGGCGATCACGGCGCGGCGCCCGCCCTTCATTCCCCAGACGATACGCGCATAAGCATTGCCATCGAGCAGCGCGCAGAGCTGCATATGTGATTTAAATTCGAACGCCGTTTGGAAGCTGTTCGGCCGCTTATGAAGGATCCGGTAGAGCGGGTGATCCTTGGCCTTCTCCGTCTTGCCGTCCGGCAACCGCCGATGCAGGAACGTCGGCAGCATCCCGATCGACGTCGACACGAGCTTTACCGCACGAAAGAACGCGCTGTTACGAAGCGCCAGCTTCTCGGTCACCGCAACGCCGGCCGCGGACGCACGGCCGGCGCCGAGGAATTCGCGCAGCACCGGGCTATCGAAGTCCATCGCGGTAAACGCTTGGACCGGCCCCTGCCCGCCCATCCGCATTCCGGATGCGGACGACCGGCGATATCCGGCCGCCCGCTGATAATCTGATGGCGACATGCCTGCCATAGTCGCCCCTTCAGAGCTTCCGCACGCCGCGGCGTTCGTAGACGGATTTACGTGGGGGCTGCTCGTTCATCGCCGCGGCGCCGACCGCCATGGCGATCGTCACCAGCCCGTCGATACGGCCGCGCGATCGTTTCTTGTCGAACGCCCGGTTGGCCTGGCCGTCCTCGATGATCGCGGCGTTCGCAGCGCAGCTGTACGTCACCGGCGATGCATCGATCACGATATGCTCGGCGAGGATCGCATCCTCGAGCTTCGTGATCGACTTCGGCATGCACAGCTGCTTGTCCTCGAATTTCACGAGGGTGCCCTGCGCATGGCTGACGAGCTTCAGCCCCTTGCCGTCCGGCTTGCCCGGTCCGTCGTAGCGCCAGACCGCGAAGCCGATTGCCTCGCATGCTCCTCAAACGAAAGCATGAAGGCGACGTCGAAGGCGAGAAACGCGACGTCGTGGTCCGCGCACAGGTCGCGGACCTGGGCAGCAACGAACGTCATATCGATCACGGCACCGGGTAGCGCGGTCAGATACCCTTCGGCGACCCAGTCACCATACGGCGCGTTGTCCGACTTCTCGCGATCCTCCAGCCCTTCCTGGGTCGTCCAGTACCAGGTCTTGACCTGGTGCATGACGGGCTGGTCGACAGCGAGCTTGATCCAATCGGCCGACAGGGCGGTCAGATCGTTCTTGCGACTGAGATCCAGCGCGAGATAGCACTTGCTGCCGCGCAGCTGCTTCTCGTCGATCGCCGTTTCGATCGTGCTCTGAACCGCCTCCCATGCGGTTTCCTCGATCCAGAAGTCAGCGGCGCCGACGTCGACGCCGAAGTAGAGCCGCTTAACCGAGGAAGCGGTCGAGATCCGCGTGCGCGCTGTGTTCACGCGCTCGCGGATGTTCTCGATCGGGAAGGTCTCGCCAAGCGCCGGCAGCGATTTGGGCCAGCATGCCTCGTTGGTGAACACGTTCTCGCGGTCGGCTTTGTCGATCCGAGCGACAAAGGAGAACGCCGTGTCGTCCTTCTTTTTGCCGAGTGCAATGTCCTGATACAGGTCGCTGTATTGGGTGCCGACATGCTGGGTGCGCGCCGGCGTGTTCGTGCCGAGGATCATAATGGCGGAGGTCGCGACCTTCGCGATCGCTTCCTCCCAGATCTTCAGCGCACCGTCGGAGCGGAACTCGTGAATCTCGTCGGCGAGTACGGCCGCCGGCCGGGGTCCAGACTGGCGCTCGCCGCCAGCCAGCGTCTTGAAGAACGATCCCGTCTCCGGATGCTCGATCTTGTACGCATTGTCGCCCTCGCCACGGACCACAACTTCACCGCGCGCCTCGAGGCTGTCGCCCTCGTCCTGGTCGGGAATGTCCGACCGGCACATTGCCGATGCGTCACGGAACAGGACGTTGGCCGTCGCCTTGTCGTTGCCGATCGCATAGACCTGGGCCCGCGGGATCTCGAACCAGCCCATGATGTACAGGCCGATCGCCGCCATCAATGGCGACTTGGCCTGCCCCTTGCCCGTCTCGAGCCAGGCCGATCGGAACCGCAGACGATCCGTCGCAGTCCGCCAGCCAAAGATCGAGCCGACGACAAAGGTGTGCCACGCGAGCGGGTGGAACGGTTGCCCGGCCGATGGCCCGTCGGTGACGGCGAGCACGGCCGGGAGGAAACCGAGCGCGTGCGCTGCTGCGTCCGGACGCCAGAAAAGGCCGCGCCGCTCGCCGTCACGCATATCGCGCAGATGACGTTCGGCGGTACCGCGAACGAATTCGCCGACGACCATCTTGCCGGAGACTGCGGCTTCCGCCCAGGCGGTGGTCGGATCCTCTGCCGACAGAAATGGGTTAGGCATTGCGCGACTTCAGATACGCGTCGGCACCGGTCTTGCGGCGCGCTGCCTTGACGATCTTGCCACCGTTGTTCCGCTCGCGGGGGCTGATGCACAGCTCCTTTTCTAGCGCTTGAGCTTGGCTCGCCGCATTCGACATGGTGGTCCACCACGGATTGTAGGTCGGGACGCCGGTCTTCTTTGCCTTCATGACCGGGCCGGACTTGAGCACTGCGCGCGCGCTGATGTCGTACGTCACGTACGCGACAATCAGACGGACGATCGAGTGCGAGTTGGCAACGGCAAGTTTTTCCGCGCCCCGCATCTCGCTGATGATCCGCTGCCAGTACTCACCAGCTGCGTCGCGATCACCCTGCGACCGAAGATGGTTCGCCAGTTCGGCTCCGGCGGAATGCCGTCGCCACCGTCGATCGCGATCACAGGAGCCATCGACACCTCCAGGCGGGGCCGGGAAACCCTCCCCCCTCAAAAATCGGTCGCAGCGCGTACGCGGGGCCGGTGCGGTGTCCGCTCGGGCGGCCCCCCAACTTTCGGACGGGGGGTGGCTCAGCCGAACTCCGCCTCCAGAGCGACGCTTCCGCCGAGCACGCGCGCAGCAACTGCAACGATGAACGCTGCGACCTTCACGCGCCACAATGCGCGACGCTTGCCGAGCACCCTGACCTTAAGCTGCAGCGTGGACACCACGGCTTGCGCGCTGACCTCGATGTCGATCTCGCCGTCACGAGGCATCAGGGAGCCTTCACCAAATCGAGAGCCTGGTACTCGGTGAAGCCCTCGGCAACGTAAGCGAGGAAGATGGTGCGCTTGGCATGAGCGATATGCGAAGCGGCCTCCGCCATGCCCTGCCAGATGGCAACCTGGGTACGGATGGCCTCAGGCCAGTCAGTCTGCGGCCGTTCGGCGCGCATCGGTTCGCTTCGCTCTGGCATCATGGTGAAGCCTTCTTGTTCCACGGGTGGTCGGGACTGGTGGGCCGCCCGCTGGCATTGACGCCGCGGGCATGGATCGGTGCGGCATGACCGAATTGTTCGGCCGTCACGTCGAGGTGGCACGGGTCGCAAAGATTGCGCGTGTTCTCGTCCTCGTCGCTGCCCCCCAGCGCGAGGGGATTGATGTGGTCGACCACGGTGGCAACCCGCGTACGGCCTGCCTCGGTACAGCGTTCGCATAGCCCGTTGGTGCGCCGCAGCCGACGTTCGCGCTGGCGTTGGCCTGCCCGACCACGAAGGCGCTCGATGATCCTCAAGGGCGCCCCCGGCAGGTCAGGCACAATGTGGGTCGGTCGATTGATCGTTGCATGCGAGCGGTTGGGCTGTCCGCCTGGCGCATGGCTAACCCGATCATCAGCGGCGCCATCCGCCCCGAGAACCGGGCCATGCCGGCATCGATACGGACGAGGTGGCTTTTAGCGGCCACCCGAACCGCGCACCACCGCGCGCGCGTCGGCTACCGCGGTCTCGACGTCATCGTGAAGGCGCTGTCGAACCGTCAGGCTGCGGGTCTCGGTGTCCCACCGATCAGCGGCGTCGAGGAGGCGCTCGCCGGCATCTCGCAGGCGGTCACCCTCCGAACGAGGCTTGGTTGCGGCCATCGCCACCTCCGCAGGATATAGATTGAGAGGGTGCCGGACAGCCGTCGGATGTCGCCCAGAAGCACAGCTTGGGCGTTTGGTGGCGAGGGCAGTAAGGTCAGATGACCAGCCAGTCCTACTCGCCTATACCGCTTGAGCGGCGGTGCGTGGCCCGGAAGCCTCGCCTGAGGCCCCGTCTATATCGTCGCTTCGTAAAAGAAAAGTTGCGATCTTGAACTGCATGCTGCCGCCAAAGCAGACCAGAGCATACTTCCCGTCCCCGCCCTCGACGATGCCCTCGAGGCCGGTGAAGTTCCCCTCGGCCACCTTCACCTGCTCCCCTACGGGGAACACGTACCGGTGCGACTTCTTCAGTCGCTTCCGCTGAGCCAGCTCCGCCACGGCTCGCAGGTTCAGGATCTCGTGATCGTGAAGCAATGGGATCTCGCCCAAGTGTCGGAAGATCGAGAAGGGTGGATGCGGACTGATTGGCATCGCCTGGATACGCATCAGCTCGGGGATCACGGCCGCCCGAGCGAAAACGAACGTCGGCATGATTGGCGCTTCGATCTCGATCGTCGCCTTGCTGCGCGGCCGGCGCCGGCTATGGATCTCTGAAGGCGTCCAGGCGTCGAGCCCCGCCGCTAGCAGCGACTGAGCAAGCGCCAGCGTACGCCCCGGGGAGGTTCGCAGCATACACCAGTCGCTCGCCCGCGGACGCCGCATCGTTATTCCCACGGTCAGGCGGCCGCGATATCGATCGGAATACCGCGCCACGGACCGTCACCGGCATCCCGCCGGCTGAAGCGAACATAGTTGCGCGAGCCGATGACGCGGATCGAGTCATGGATCGCCTCCATCGCCTTCTGCCAGCGCTCGTCCTCGCTCTCGACGCGCAAAAGCATGAACACGTGCGACGTGCTGATCTTGCCCTGCTGGTCGACCTGAAACACGCGGTTGACCAACGCACGCAGCTCAGCGCCACTCGTCGCCGCCCACTCGTTCAGGCACTCGTCGATCAGCGCTTTTGCCGCCTCCAGTTCTGGGCCGAATTCGAGCTGGTCGGCCGCTTGAACCTGAACCTTCTGACATCCGTCGAACGACGAGAGCGTGATGTTGCCTTTCGGACCACCGATCTTCGCGTTGTACTGCTGCGCGATTAACGCCTGAAGCTCGCCAACCCGCCGGAAGCTGCTGACTTTGAAGGCTGCGATTTCGGCGGATAGCTTCACGCTTCCGCCACCATCTCGCGGACCAGCTCATCCATAAGCAGATCTGCCGCCCTGATCGCCGCGATCGGCACGAGGCTGCCCTTTGCATCACGCAAATACGGCTGGCCGCTGACGTCCACCGCGGCGGGGGTGTTCTGTGCCGGTCACGCGGCGATCGCCGACGGCGGCGAAAGCCGGCAGAGGTTGGCGATCGCCGAGGCGGCGATCTGACCAGCGTCGACTATGTCCAGGATCGTCCGCACGTGATCCTTGTCCATCGCAACACGGTCTCCCGGTGCCGCTTCAAGCATTTGGCGCATTGCATTGGTGTCGACGGTCATGACGGATCCCGGCTATTGAACGGGTCGTTCCTTCACGATTAACGGCAGGTACGGCAGCTGCTCAAAGGTATAGGGCCGCGCCGGTTCGATCACGTCTCCAGCTTGTGACCAGCCGCGGTCCTGCAGGGCCCGCGTTATGATCTCTCGACATCGGCTCACGTCGCGGAGCTGGATGCCTCTTCGAGATCCCGGGTCGCGCACGATGTCGCCTCGCCGAATAAGCTGAGCGACTAGCTGCTGCGCACGGGACTTACCAACGTTGGGCACCAAGGCGCGCCCGATCTCTTCATAGCTCGGGCAAGAACCGGTCCGTGTGATGCGATCGACAAGAATTGCTAAGACTTCATCCCGCCGGGAGGATCGACCGTTTTCGCCGTTGTCTGCGTT
Source organism: Sphingomonas sp. Ant20 (assembly GCF_000783375.1). Lineage (NCBI taxonomy): Bacteria > Pseudomonadati > Pseudomonadota > Alphaproteobacteria > Sphingomonadales > Sphingomonadaceae > Sphingomonas > Sphingomonas sp. Ant20. The sequence continues at coordinate 26,426 of NZ_JRVI01000061.1, read as the reverse complement.
CATTTAAGCCGTTCCATCCCCGTATAGAACATAGGGTGAATCGCTGGTTTCGTATAGGACTTAGCAGAACGCGAAACGAGAGCGCGCAGGGGTTTGCAATGACGAAAGACGAGCGATTTTTGGTTGCACTCGCGGTCCAGGTGCTTGCGGAAGCTGAGGCAGCGCCGGCGAAAGATCAGCGGCCGTCGATGGCGATCTCGTTAGCGTTGCGCACCCTGCTGCCCCATTGTCCTGAGCAGTGGCCGCTGACGCAGTTCTGGACCGGCATCAACGGCAGTCACGAAATCGGCCGCGCGCAGACGGTCACCGCTTCATTGAACGGCATCAAGGCGCAGCTCCGTAAATCGGGTGCCTGGAACGATGAGGCATGAGGACCAGCGCACAGGGGCGACAGCGTAACCGAAAGCACGTGGATTCGTGCGCAGCACTAGCCGGCGTAGCTCCAGCGCGGCGGAGGACCTCTCCGCCGTAGGGTCGGGAAACCCGCACAAATACGTAGTTTTTAGGGTGAGCCTTGGAGGATGTACCCCGTCGATACCCCTTCGCCCGCTCGTCGTCATCCGCGTGCTAGTAGCGACACAGGCCAGTGCGATGATGACCTAGATGACAATTTCTTTAAGACCCACTCGCTTCCAGCCCGCGCCCTTGATAAAGAACATAAATAGAACAGGAGGCACGCGTTAGGGCACAAGGTTCAGTTTTCCGGGAAGCGCCCGGATGCAGCCAGGCATGCGTACCCTGCGCGGCGCGATGTGCAGTCATTGCTGCTGTTCGCGATCGCCACTGGCGAGAGCTTGAGTCTTTGCTTTTGCAGCTGTCGTACGCTGACGAGGAGGCCGAGGCATCTCGAAAAGCCGACCTTGCAGCTGCGACATCCCGGTGGGCAGCAGCTGAGCGAGTTCACGCGCGATATCGTCCAGCGGACGTTCCCGAACCGGTTGAAGCTCATCGATCACGAGCAACAATCCTTCAAACATGTCTGCCAACGCGTTTTCGCTCGGGAGCACAACCGGAAGCATGACTTGGGGCGGCAGGACAGGCACAACGGCGTCGTCGCTTGGGTCATCCGCCATACCGAGCAGCCAAGCAAGCGAGACCCCAAGAAATGTCGCAATCTTCGGTAGCAGGCGTGAGTTCGTAGTCTTGCCTAATAAGATGAGGCTGATGGAACCTTGCGTTGCGCCGACGGCGCGCGCCAACCCAGACTGGCTCACGCGCTGAGCCGCCATAGCTTCACCAAGCCGTTCTGCTACCGTCACCACGGCACCGTTGTACAACTAGCAAAATAGTATTGATTACGAGATTCATATTGCACGCCTACGAGATTGCTCATAGGCTGCGAACGTGGCTGATCAAATCACCCCTTCCGAAGCGCTTGCCAAGCAGTCCAGATTGCTGGCGGCCAGGCTCCGTTTGGTCGTGTCGTCGGCGTCACACAGGGCGCGGTCTGGCAGCGCCTGAATGCAAAGAAGCCTGCTGCCGCAGGATGGGTGTTGCGAGCCGAAGAGGCGACTGGCGTATCGCGCCATGATCTGCGGCCTGACATCTACCCAATTGAGCAAGCCCCGGCCGCTACGGACCTGGAGCCCACGCGATGACCATCGCTGCTCAATCCTCATCAGTTTGTCTCGGTCGCCACACGGGCGACGAGCGTCGCGGTGCGCCTCCCCCCCTCCGCTCCGCGACGTAATTCCTTCCGATGCAGCCTTGTGCGCATCAACAGCCTTCCCTTTCGACCGCTGGCAGACCGGTCGGAACCCATGCCCCACCGTCCGACACGGTGTGGCATGTGCCCCCCCTCAGTCTGCCACTCCAGACGCATGGAGCTCCCGGCGCCGGTCGTATGCAGCGATCGGCGCCAATATTCGGGCAGCCACGGTATGACTAAGCTTCGTGAAGCCGTGACGATCGAGAACACCCTGTACCGGGTGCTCGGTACGCTCACCATCGAGCGCGCCGCCGAAGTCACCGGTCGCGCCGAAAGTTATCTCCGTGCGCTGTCGGATCCCGACAAGCGCGAACGTCTAACGATCGAGGACGCGATCGCGCTCGACCTCGAGTATCGCGCTGGCGGCCGTGAAGGCTATCCACTGCTCGATACCTATGCGCGCATCGTCGAGGCGGCAGCGGAAGCGAAGTTCGCAGAAGAGCATGCCACCGGCCGACTAACGTTCGATTTCGTCAAGGAAGCGGGCGAGGCGTCCTGCGCGTTGATCGCTGCTCAGCTACCCGGCGCTACCCTCCAGGACTTGCAGAACGCGCTCCACGAGGTCGAGCAGGCCGACAACGCGTCCGCAACAGTCATCGCGCATCTTCAGGGGCGGATCCGCCGCGCCCGTGACGGGCCCAACCCACCCGACGGCTGACGCCGCCGAAACACAGACATCGCCGCCAACCCCGCCCGCCCGCTGATCAACGCGATCAACGGGGCGGGAAACTGCTGCCTGGACGATTTGCCATGCCCGACCGACGCCTAGCCCTGACGAACATAGCGAGCGCGCTGCAGCAGCAAGCCACTGCGCTGCAGGCACTCACCAAGCCCGACGACAGCGACCTGCCGGTTGGCATGCGTCTGCTTCTGGACGCGATCGACCGCGTCAACGTCGCGGCATCGGCCCCCCTCGATCGCCGGACCGTCATATGACCCCGGGTGCATATCTGAAGCATCGCCGCACGGCGCATGGGCTCGGCATTCACGACGTCGCCGCCGCGCTCGCGACTGAGCCTCGTTTGGCTGAGCACGTCCGCGCCGAATGGCTCGAGCAGATCGAAGCGGACATCGTCCCGATGTCGTTCAACACCATCGTCGCGCTTCGTCGCGCGTTCGTCTTCGATCTCGACATCCTGGCGCAGCTCGCCGCGATCGCAATGCATTCGCCGATCGAGCCCCCGCGGCTCTGCCGGATCTGCGCATGCAGCGAAGCAGATCCTTGCCTCGGCCACAGCGGTTCGTGCTCTTGGGTCGCCGAAGATCTCTGCAGCGCCTGCTTCTTCCATGAGCCGGCCGACCGCCTGGCGATCATCCAGTCGGCCGCGGCTAAGCGCGATGTCGCGGCATGAGCGGCCTGCGCACCGTCCACGCGATCGCCGCCATCTTCAGCGGCCTAGCGCTCGCCTTGGTCGTGTTCGGATCGACCCGCCCCGCGATCGCCATCCTCGCGATCGTCATCATCCTGCTGGCGTGGAGCCTTGAAGCGCTTCGCGTCGCCATCCAAACCCGTCCGGAGAACAGGCCATGATGCGCCATCCTCAGCCAAAGATCGAACGCGCCTACCACCTGCGCGAACCCCACGTCCGCATCGTCGAGATCCACGACATCGATTGCGACTGTGCTGCGTGCGTCCCCTACGCGCCCAGCGATCCTGACCGGCTGACGGCCGTCGACATGGGCAAACTCGCCACCCTCGGTGCTGTAGTCGGATCCGCGATCATGTTCGCGATAGATCGGCCGGTGCCGCAGCCGCGCTCCTCGCGACGATCGGGCTGTGACGGTGGCCGACGAACGCGAGCACGGCATGGGCGGTGGCAAGGTCGCCGCCGACGAGCTGCGCCTCCTGATCGAGCGCGCAGAGCGCCTCGAGGAAGAGAAGAAGGGGATCTCCGACGACATCAAGGACGTGATGGCGGAGGCCAAGGGGCGCGGATACGACCCGAAGGCGATCCGGCGGATCCTGTCGATCCGGAAGAAGAAGAAGGAAGAGTACCAAGAAGAGGAAGCCATCCTCGAAGTCTATCTCCAAGCGCTGGGGATGATCTGATGGCCTGCCAGCACGTCACCCTGCCAGGCGGAGGCTCCGCAATCGTCTGCGGCACCCGCCGCCGGCAGCGGTGCGCGTGCGGTCGGGTGGCGACCCTCGCCTGCGACTGGAAGACGCCAGCTCGCAAGAGCGGCACCTGCGACGCGCCGATCTGCGCCAAGTGCACGACGTCGCCCGCGCAAGACAAAGACCTCTGCCCGCCGCACGCCAAGGCGTTCGAAGCATGGATGGCGTGTCGCTAATGCGCGCGCCGAAGCTCCCGCTCCCGCACGTGCGCCAGAAATCTGAGCGCCGCGATCTGCTTGCCGGGTGCCTCGTTTGCAGCGGCCGCACTCCGCGATGGGCAAAGGCGAACGCGCAGGCGCTCGCCGCGCAGCATCACGATCGTACTGGTCACGCGACTTGGGTGACGATCGCGACCGAGATCCAATACGGCAATACCGTCCCAGATCCTCGGCAAACCGATATCGAGGACGCGATCGCGTCCGCCAGTTCGGGGGACCGGCCGGTTGCGGCCCCCCTCCCCGATCTCGACGCACCGGCGGTAGCAGCCGCGGGTGTGAGTGCACCAACCAAGGCCGCTCTGTCGAAACGCGCGCTCGCGGCCGCAAAGCCGGAGCCCTCCAATGTCTAACACGACCCTGACGATCGACCAGCTATGCCTTTCCCATTTGAACGTCCGGACCTACTCGCCTGACGCCGAGGAAACGAGCGCGCTGCAGGCGTCAATCCTCGCTGACGGGCTGCTGAACCCAATCGCCGTTCACCCGATGAAGGGCAGCAAAACGAAGTGGGGCGCTGTCGCGGGCGGCCGCCGGTACCGCGCGATCAAGGCGCTGGTAAAGAACGGGGATCTGCCCGCGGACTATGGCGTGAAGGTCACGATCCTCGAGGGTCTAAGCGACGCCGAGCTGATCGAGCAGTCGATCACCGAGAACCTAATCCGACGCGATCTGCGCGATCACGAGCTATGGGCGGGCGTCGCGCGCGCCGCGTCGCGCGGCCATGGCGTGGAGCAGATTGCCAAGGGCATCGGCCAGCCGGACGTCACTATAGTCGGCCGCTGGCTGCGCCTCGGCCGACTAGCGAAGCCGATCTTCGAGGCGTTCCGCGCGGGCGACATATCGTCTGGGCAGGCCAGTGCGTTTGCGGCGACTGAGGATCAGCAGCTGCAGCTCGTCACGTTTCAGCGCCTGGCACCAATCAATCCGACCCACCCGACGCCCGCCGAGATCCGCAAGGCGATGAAGGTCGGCGACGCGCGCGCCCAGCGCGAGCTCGCGTTCGTCGGGGTGGATACATATCGGAACGCCGGCGGGCGGTTCGACATGGATCTATTTGCAGACGCTGCCGAGGAGCGCGGCCGCGTCGTCGACGAAGGCACGCTGCAGCAGCTCGTCGACGACAAACTCGCGCTCGTGCGCGCCGAGGTGCGCGCGACTGTCGCGCGTCCGGATCTGCGATTCATCCCCGACCAGCCGAAGGACCAGTGGGACAATGTCGATCATCAGCTTCTTGCGAAAGGAAAGCCCCGCGCTGGCGGTGGCCTGGAATTGCCGGAAGGCGACATCGTCGCGCACATCGCGATCGATGCCGGCGGCATGCCGGTGATCTCCTACTGGTGGGCATCCCGTTCGGCGAAGTTCGGCAGCGAGAAGCCTGCGGCCGCAACCGCCAGCGTACCGGCGACGCCCGCTCCACCGGCCGGGGAAAGCGCGTTCGCAGGCCATCATCGCGCGGCGGTAGCGGAGCAGGATGACGGGTTGAGCAAAGACGGGGCGTTTGCGCTCAGCGCCGTCCGGAAGGTCATCTTGCGCGCGGCGATGATCGATGACGCGAAGAAAGGCGGCACGGTCGGCCTCGACTATTTGGTCTGGGCGCAAGCCCGCGCGCTCCTGAACACCGGCTACCGGCGCGACAAGTTGGGCATGCGGATCATCAGCGGCGATGGCCTGACTGGTGTCTCGCATGACGCCTTGGGATTGGCCCGAGACCATATCGCCGAGACCCCTGCCGGGCGCGTCGCTGCGCATACGGTCCTGACGATCACGCAGCAGGACTTCTTCACCGAAGACAATCTCGAGGTCGCGTTTTTGATATATCGCCAGACCTCGGCCGCGACGAAGTCCCTCACGGCCGCGATCGTCGCCGGCGTCGCGCTCGAGCGCAGTCTCGAGACAGCCGAACACTGCTGCGCGGTTCATAACGCCGTCGCTCAAGAGGCCGGGATCGAGCAGGAAGCCCGGATCCGGGATTATTGGACGCCGACCGGGGACATGCTGGACATGTTCTCGAAGAAGCACCGCTTGGCGATCGCCGAGCCGTTCGTCGACGCCCCAACCCTCGCAGGTTGGGCGAAGGCAAAGTCCGCAGACCTCACGACCGCCGTCCTCGCGGTGCTCACCCGCGCTGGCGGGCGCGGCCTCGCATGGGCCCATCCACTGCTGCGGTTTGCGACGTGTCCTTGTGCACAAAAAGGTGAACGCTGATGCCCGCCACCAACGTCTCTGCGCCACGAGATCGGACCATGGCTGGAAGTAAGCGCCGGGGCGTAGCTAGCGAGCGCGGTCGCTTCCTGCGCCTTCACGACATGGTTGCATCCACCGGCCTTAGCGAATCGACGATCCGCAGGCGTGTTCGCGATGGCGATCTCCCCAAGCCGATCGCCCTCACGACGCGATGCGTGGGGTGGTGGGAACGCGACTTCGAAGCGTGGGCCGACAAGCATCGAGCGCCCGAAACCGATGATTGAGCCCCCCAATGTGGGGGCATCCCTGGGGGCATTCCCCGCAATCATCGAACACCTTTCAGCGTAATTACAGGGCCTTAGTCATGCTTAACCGATGCCTGCAACCGGCACCACTCCTCCACCCGACCGCACCACCACCCGCGCCCTCAGATCGCTGTGGCGTACAGCGCGTGGTGGGTGAGAATGAACAGCGTGTGGTTGTCGGGGCCGCCGATCACCAGCTGCAGCGGACGGTCGGGCACGTCGATCCGCCGGACCAGCGCGCCGCCGGCATCATAGACGAACACTTGCCCATTGGCGACATAGAGCCGGCCCGCGGCATCGCGCGCGACGCTTTCGCCACCGCGATCGGCGACCGGCTTCAGGTCGGTGACCCTGCCCTGCGCCCCGACCAGACCACTATAGGTGCGATTCTCCGACGCATTCGTCAGGACGACGCGCTCGCCGGGCCGCGCGGCGACGAAGCCGTTCGCGTTCAGCGTATCCGACCAGCGCCATCCCTGATGATCGTCCGGCCCCTGATTCCACACGCGAAAGGCGGGCAGCGCGAGCGAACCGTCGGGCGACACATATTGCGCCGCCTTGGCCTCGCCCATTTTCGCCGCGAACAGGTCCGCCATCGTCGGATACTGATAGCTGACGGGATCGATCCGGTCCGCGAATTCACCGTTTTCCCAAACGTTGACCGGCAGCACGGTGGCGGCATCCCTGTTCGCCGGGCCGGACTCGGCGATCGCGGTCGGCGCGATGACCTGGACGTTGGCGGGCTTTGCCGGATCGATGCTATAGACCGTGGCATCGCGCCCTGCCGACGACAGGACCAGCAGCCGCCCCGATCGATCGACCATCAGATTGACCGGATCGAGTGGTGCCTCTGCGACGATCGACAGACCTTCGCGCTTCGACCAGCCGTGGATGCGCTGGAAATGGCGGTCTATGAAGTAGAGTTTGCCGTTCGCGTCGACCGCACCGCCGGCGATCGAATAGAAGCCGTCGGCGAGCTTCTCGACCGTCGCCGGAGCCGGCGCCTTGGGCGCGGGAGTCGCAGGCACGTCGAGCCGGGCGAATTCGCGCTCGCGGACCTCCTGTCCGCCGGTGATGTCCTTGATCGCGTTCTCGAAGGGATATTTGCTCGCCCGCACGAAGGTGCCACAACCCTTGGCATCGCAGCTCGCAAAGCCGCTCTCCGCGTTCACATGGACGTTGCGGAAGCGGATATCGCCCGACTCGTAGAGCTTGATCGCCGCATCCATCGGCTTGATCGAGCGGGTGACGCGGTAGCCGTGATAATTGGCGAACAGGATGTTGCGCGAATGGCGGATCTCGGTCGAAATCGCGTCGACGCCATCCCGAACCTCCTGCTCGGTCTGCGGCGCGAGGAATTCCCAGTTCGCGACATGATCGAGCACGATTTCGGCGCGATAATGATGCTCGGCCGACAGCTGGTAGACATGGCCCGGCGTGCTGGTGTTCGACACGTGAAACCCCGCCGATGCCAGCGTGTTGGGGGACCACAAGGCGGCAAAGGTGCCGCCGCCGCCGTCCGTCACCCATATGCTGGGATATTGCCCGTCGAAGCGCGCGCGCGGATCACCGAAGCCGATCGGACTTCCCTTGGTCAGCGCGGTGCCGCCGCCGCCCTGGATCTTGACGTCGTTGACCATCGACGCCTCGCCCGCCTTCCACAGCAATGCGGTCGCGCGCGGGTTGACCCCACCGGTCCACAGCCCCAGCCCGGACACGATCGCATCGCCCCCCTTGGCGCTTTCGATCAGCGCCTTGGGTCCCCCCAACCGCCATGAAGGCCGGTGTCGAATCGGCCAGATAGAGATGCGTGAGGCCGGGATGGAGCGCGATCAGCACGGTGTCGGGCCGGAGGCGGATGGTGTCGGTGACCCGGTAGCGCCCGGTCGGGAAATACAGCACGCGGTGCGTGTCGACCGCGCGCTGCAGCGCGGCGGTATCGTCGGTCTCGTCGTCGCCTTTGACGCCGAGATCATGGACATTGGCCCAGTCCTGAACCGGCGGCATGGCCCGGATCGCGCGCGCGGGCCGAGCGGGCGAGCGAGCGAGCGGCGTCATCGCGACGTCGGTCGCATAGGCGCCGATCGCACCCAGCGCCGGCAGCTTCAGGCCATAGGAGAAGTCGCTGACCCGGTAGCGCGCGCCCGATCCCGCCACCGTCTTGCCGCTGTCGCGAAACCGCACGAAGACCGGGGTGTCGACCGCCACCGCATTGTCGAACCCGATCTGTGTGAAGACGCTGCCCTCGTTCGAGACGACAATGCCGGCGCGCGTCACTTTCTCGAACCGGACGCCCTTCCCCCACAGCGAATCCGAATAGCCGCGATCGATCTCGATACCGACCGGCGTGTCGCGGATGACGACGTTGACCAGAGTCAGATCGACCTCATGCTCGCGGATCGCGGCATCGCGCTGCCCCGAGAATTCCGAATCGAGCAGCGTGAATTGCCATGCGGGCGACGTCTTTTCCGAGATGATGCCATAGCGCCCACCGAAGAAGCGCAGGTTCTCGAAGGCATTGCCCGCCTGATAGACGCCCGCCAGGCCCGATCCGATATGAAAGTCGGCATGCCGCAGATAGCCATGCTGCGCGACGCGAAAGCGCACCGCGACCGCGCCAGCATTGCCCGCGCCGATCCGGAAGTCGATGTTCGACAGCGCCGAATAGAAGGTGCTCGACGTTGCGTCGAAGATGCTCGGATCGAACGGCACGCTGGTCCGCGGCGGCACCGGCGCCTTGCCGACCCGGTATTGATCCTCGCCGGTAAAGCTGACCATCGCGGCCACCCCGGATGCGAAGCCCGCACTGTTATCGGCGAGCATGATCTCGGGCCGGGTCGGTCCCACCCCGAACAGGCGAACCGCCGAGCGGACGAAGATCGTCCGGCTGATCCGGTACCGCCCCGATGGCAGGAAAACGACGCCGCCCTTGCCGCCCGCCGCCGCCGCGTCGATCGCCTGCTGGATCGCGGCGCTGTCATCGGCACGGCCATCGCCGACACCGCGGACCGTGATCGCGCGCGGATCGGCCGGCGCGGTACGATAGACCGACGTCGTCCCGGCGAACGCCGGGGTCGCGAGCAGCAGCAGCAGCGCCGTGCCCGCCAGCCATTTCACGTCCATCATTCATCTCTCCGTGAGTGCCGCCCGGGTGCCGGCCTAATGCAGGCCGCTGATCACTTCAGGCGCGACAAAGGTCGTAGCCGGGTCAGGCCGCCTGCAGCATGAGCGTATGCGCGAGCACCGCGACCTGCGTGCGGTTGCGCACGTTGAGCTTGCGCATCAACGCTGTCATGTGCGCCTTCACCGTCGCTTCCGCGATGCCGAGATCGAAGGCGATCTGCTTGTTGAGCAATCCCGAATGCACCCCGCGCAGGACCTTGATCTGCGTCGGCGTCAGCCGCGGCAGCGGCGCGCGCATGGCAAGCGCCTGGCCCGCGTTCGAGATCGCGTTCGAGGTCGCGGGGGCGTGCTGGATTTGCCGTGCGGTCTGGGCAGTCCCGTCCATGGTCATCCTCCTCTGCTGTCGGCTTTTCACGCCCCGGTCGATCGCCGCGGTCAAAGGCTTCTCAGTGTCAGCCCATCGATCTCTCTTGCGGAGTCGGTTGGACAGGTCTTGACTATGCCTCCGTATTTTCGCGGTGATCAAGCCTTTTCGGTGTCTTCAGACAGAAACCTGTCCTACAGCTGCTATCAAACCGGCAGACGAACGCGTCGTCGGATCATTGGGAGTGATGTCGATGATGCAGTCACAGCGCGGTCGCATGCGAACGAACGGCACCCATCCGTGATCGGCGGCGACCTGAGGCTAGTGATCGCGGCGCTGGCGGGCATCGCCCTGGCCGTCGTGATGATCGTCCGCGGCCGGCTGCATCCCTTTATCGGCCTGTTGTGCGGCGCGTTCACCGTCGGGCTGCTGGCCGGCCTGCCGCTGCCCGACGTCGCCAAGGCGGTGCAGAAGGGGGTCGGCGACATCATCGGCGGGACCGGGCTCGTCGTCGCGCTCGGCCTGTCGCTTGGCGCGATGCTGCATCTGTCGGGGGCCGCGGCGTCGCTCGCCCGGGGTGCGCTGCAGATGACCGGCGCACGCGCCGCCCCCTGGGCGACGCTGGGCATCGCGATCGTCGTCGGCCTGCCGCTGTTCTTCGAAACCGGGCTGGTCCTGCTGCTGCCGATCGTCGTCGCCGCCGCGGAGGAGATGACGGGCGAGGACGGCCCGGCACGCGATGCCGCCAAGCTCCGGCTGATCATGCCCGCGCTGGCAGGGCTCGGCGTCGTCCATGCGCTCGTCCCGCCGCATCCGGGTCCGTTGCTGGCGGTCGAGGCGCTGGGCGCGGATCTGGGGCGGACGATGCTGTACGGCATCCTGATCGCGATCCCCACCGCGGTGATCGCGGGTCCGCTGCTGGCGAAGATCACGACGCGCGGCGTCCGGCTGGCGTCACCGGTCGCGACCGACGCCGGGCTCGCCATCACGCCGCCGCCGCGGCTCTGGTCGCTGCTGATCGTGCTGCTGCCGGTGCTGATGATCGCGACGGGTGAGCTGGGGCAGATGATGCCCGCGCTGAAGGGGGCGGGATGGCTCGTCGCGGCGAGCAACCCGGTCGTTGCGCTGCTGCTGACCAACCTCGTCGCGCTGCCGCTGCTGTTCGGGCGACGGCTGCGCGAGGCAGCGATCCAGGACGCGGTGTGGCATGAAACGATGGGCGCGGCGGGGGCGATCCTGCTGGCGATCGGCGCGGGCGGCTCACTGAAACAGGTGTTGGTGACCGCCGGGCTGTCCGACCTGCTCGCCCGGACGGTGCTGATGCATGCGATCTCCCCGCTGCTGCTGGGCTGGCTCGTCGCGGTCGCGATCCGGCTCGCGGCGGGGTCGGCGACGGTCGCGACGATCACTGCGGTCGGGATCATGCCCGGCGTCGTCGCGAACTCGGGCGTCTCCCCCGAACTCGTCGTGCTCGCGATCGGCGCAGGCTCGGTCTTCTTCAGCCATGTCAACGATCCCGGCTTCTGGCTCGTCAAGAGCTATGTCGGCACGAGCACTGCCGACACCTTCCGCACCTGGTCGCTGCTCGAGACCGCGATCTCGGTGGTCGGCCTCGTCCTCGTCCTGGCACTGAGCTATGTCGTCTGAGATGGGACAGGATGCGGTGACGAGAGGGGGCGGGTGCTCGTGAGCGAGGGGCGGCTGGCGGATCGCGCCTATACCGCGATCGTGCGGATCATCACCGACGAAGAACTCGCGATCGGCGACCGGCTGCCATCGGAGGCGAAGCTCGCGGCGATGTTCGGTATGTCGCGGACGATCGTCCGCGAAGCGCTGGCCCGGCTTGCCTCGGACGGCATCACCCAGGCACGGCTCGGCGCCGGCTCCTATGTCAAGCGGCGGCCGTCCGCGCGGCTCGGCACGCACATGCCGATGGATGCGCTCGCCGCGACGCTTGGCACCTATGAGGTCCGCTTCGTGCTCGAGGCGGAGGCGGCGCGGCTGGCGGCGCAGCGACGCTCGGACGAACAGCTCGCGGCGATCGAGCAGGCGCTGGAGGCGTTGCGCGCGGCGCTGCTGTCGAACGCCCCGGCGCATGACGAGGACTGGCTGCTCCACCGCGCGATCGTCGAGGCGACCGCCAACGCGGCGTTCCTGCCGGTGTTCGAGCATCTCCAGGATGCCGTGATGCGGATCCTGCGCGCCGGCGTGGACATATCGCGGTCGCGCGCGCCAGAGGTGATCGGCGCGATGATGGACGAGCATGACGCGATCGTCGAGGCGATCCGGGCGCAGGATGCCGACGGTGCCGCGCTGGCGATGCGGTGGCATTTGTCGCAGGGCCGCAAGCGTCTCATGCCCTGATTGCACTCCGAACGTTGCGACGATGGTCGTAGATGTTCCCCCCGCCGGTCCACGATAGGATCGCCGCATAACGGATTGCGGACCCGGACCGGACAGACGGCCTGGGCCATGACCGAAAGGGGATGGGATCATGGCGAAGGCCAGGCACGACCGAGATTTTGCCGCACGCATCAGCGGCACCGCGACCGGGATGATGGTGTCGGCGATCGCGCTGATCGGGACACCCGTTCTCGCCCAGACCGCCCCCCCGGCCCCGCCCCCGACCGTGACGCCGGCGACGCCGCTTGCCGAGGACAGCCCGCCGCCGGCGTCCGCGGCCGACATCGTCGTCACCGGCACGCGCATCACCACCAGCGGGTTCAACGCGCCGACGCCGACGACCGTGATCGGCGAGGAGCAGATCCTCAAAAATGCCCAGCCGAATATCTTCAACGCGATCGCGCAGTTGCCGTCGCTGCAAGGCTCGACCGGTGCGGCGACCGGCACGTTCAGCACGTCAAGCGGGACGCAGGGGCTCAGCTCGTTTTCGCTGCGGGGTCTCGGACCGATCCGGACGCTGACGCTGCTCGACGGGCAACGCGTCGTCGGCGCGAACGTGACGGGCGTTCCGGACATCAGCATGTTCCCGCAACTGCTCGTCAAGCGCGTCGACGTGGTCACAGGCGGTGCGTCCGCTTCTTACGGCTCGGACGCGGTCGGCGGCGTGGTGAACTTCATCACCGACACGCGGTTCACCGGGTTCAAGGGCAATATCCAGGGCGGCATCACCAATTACGGCGACGATCAGCAGGCGCTGGTCCAGGCGGCGTTCGGCAAATCGCTGCTGGGCGACCGGCTGCACCTGATCGTCAGCGCCGAATATGATCATGAGGACGGCGTCGGGCCCGGCGATTTCGGCACCGATCTCGCCAAGGGGCGCGACTGGTACCGCGCGACGACGCTGGTCAATACGGGCCAGGCGAATAACGGCCTGCCGCAGTTCAACTATCGCGACTATGCGCAGCCCTATCAATATGCGCGGTTCGGGCTGATCAACAACGGCCCGCTACAGGGGATCGCGTTCGACCAGAACGGTGCGCCGTTCAACTTCAACTATGGATCGAACGGACGCCCGACCGGGACGGGTGGCGTGACCGGCTGCTTCCCAGGCAACAGCTTCTGCGTCGGCGGCGACCTGTCGGGTGCACCCGGCTCGGGCGCATCGCTCAAATCCTCGCTCGAACGCCTCAACGGCTTCACCCGCGTCGGCTTCGACTTTGCCGAGAACAACGAAGCCTATGTCACCGTCAACCTCGCGCAGGTGAAGACCAGCAACCAGCCGAGCCCGGGCTATAATCGCCCCAGTCTGACCGTGCAGTGCGCCAATCCGTATCTGCCGCAGCTGATCCGCGATCGCTGTGCGACCGCCGGGATCACGCAGTTCGGCTTCGGCACCAGCAACGGCAATTTCCCCGATCCGCTGGTGCAGACCGACCGCCGCCAATACCGGTTCGTGGGAGGGCTTAAGGGGCGGTTCGATCTGGCCGGCACCGACTGGAATTATGACGGCTATTACGAACATGGCATCACGATCGCGCATATCGATGTCGAGAACACCGTGTTGCAGAACCGCTATGTCGCGGCTGCCAACGCGATCACGCTGAACGGCGCGATCGTCTGCGCCGACGCCGCCGCTCGCGCTGCCGGGTGTCAGCCGATCAACATCTTCGGCGGGTCGCCGCCCTCCGCCGCAGCGCTCGCCTATGTCACGCCGGTCAACGGACCGATGCAGCGGACCAAGCTGACGCAGGACGTCGCCAGCCTGAACTTTTCAGGCGAGCCGCTCGGCCTGTGGGCGGGGCCGCTCGCGGTCGCGTTCGGCGGCGAATATCGGCGGGAATATTACCGCGTCCACGGCGATCCCTATGGCGCCGGCGTCACTGCGCTCAGCCCCAACAGCGCCGACTATCCCGCGGACCCGCTGCTCAACTCGACTTTGGGCAGCAACTGGGCGGCGGGCAACTACAAGAACGGTGGCGGCAAATACGAGGTCTATGAAGGCTTTCTCGAGCTGAACCTGCCGCTGTTCAAGGGCGATGCAATCGGTCGCGCGAACCTGAACGGTGCGGGTCGCGTCACGCATTACAGCACGTCGGGGACGATCTGGGCGTGGAAGATCGGCGGCACCTGGGAGACGCCGCTCGACGGCATCCGCCTGCGCGCGGTGACGTCGCGCGACGTCCGCGCACCCAATTTGTCCGAACTGTTCGCCGCGCCGACCGTCACGACGCTGCCCAACTTCACCAACCCCTTCCCCCCCCCGGCGGCGGCGTCCAGGCGTTCCAGAACACCATCGGCAATCCGGACCTGAAGCCCGAGATCGCGCGCAATACCGAGGCCGGCATCGTCCTGTCGCACCCGTCCTGGCTGCCCGGGCTCGGCCTGTCGTTCGACTATTACAGCATCAAGCTTGACGGCGTGATCTCGACGCTGTCGGCGGACCAGATCGTGCGCTTCTGCTTCGAGGGCAATCAGGCGTTCTGCGGCGGCTTCGTCCTGAACAGCCCGACCCAGGGCGGCAATTTCATCAACGTCCAGCCATTCAACCTCGCCTCGTGGAAGACCAGCGGGTTCGACATCGAGGCGAGCTACCAGTGGAAGCGGCCGCTCGGCCTGCCGGGCAATTTCACCCTCCGCGCGCTCGGCACCAATGTCCGCGAGTTCCTCGTGAAGGCAGGCATCGCCGGTGTCGCGACGGTCGACCAGGCGGGCGCCAACAATGGGGCGACACCCGACTGGAAATGGCTCGCCACGCAGAGCTACGACAATGATCTCTTCAGTCTGACGTTGCAGGAACGCTGGTTCTCCGACGGAAATTTCGGCAACCAGTATGTCGTGTGCACGACCGCCTGCCCCGCTTCGACCGCCAATAACCCGACGATCGATTACAACACGATGAAAGGCGCCTTCTACGTCGATCTTGGCGGGTCGGTGAACCTGTCCAAGCAGGTCAGCCTGTTCTTCAAGGTCGACAACATGTTCGATCACGATCCCGAACCCGCGCCGCAGACCAATACCGGCCTCGACGTGAACCCCGCGCTCTACGACACGCTCGGCCGTATCTACCGGGTCGGCATGCGCGCCCGCTTCTAGACCAGGACCCGCCCCCGACCCGGCTGGTCGGTCCTACCAGCTCGGCGGGTCCGAGCGCGGTGATCGCGGAGGCGGGCAGCCGCCGGGTATCGCTCGCCAGCGTATAATGGTCGCGTCCGCCCGTTGCCGGCTGCGCCGCCGAGGCCGGTGCCGCCTGCCAGACCCCGCCGCCATCGACGACGAAGCGTTGCGCGTGCTGTGCGAGCAGCTGGACCTCCTGCGCGAGCTGCCGCGCCGCGGCGGACGTCTGTTCGACCATCGCCGCGTTCTTCTGCGTCGCCTGATCCATGCTGCCGACCGCGGCGCTCACCTCGGTGATCGCGAGCGCCTGCGCTTGGTTGTCGGTCGCGATCTGCCGCGAAATATCCGCCGCCTCACGCCCCGAGGCGACGATCCCCGACAGCGCCTGATCGACCAGCTGCACCGCGTCGACCGCCGCGCCGATATCGACCTGCGTCACGGTCAGCTGGTTACGCGCACGCTTGGCCTCCTCCTCGGCCCGCATCGCCAGCGCGGACACCAGATCGGCGACCACCGCAAAGCCACGTCCGGCATCGCCCGCGCGCCCCGCCTCGACGGCCGCGTTCATCGCCAGGACGCGGGTCTGGAACGCGATCTTGTCGAGTCCCTCGATGACGCTGTCGATCCCCTTGGCGCTGTCGCTGACGCGCTCCATCGCCTGGACCGCCGTGTCGGTCTTGTGGCGTCCATGATCGAGCGCGCTCAGCGCCTGCTCGGAGGTCGCCACCGACCGCGTCGCGCCCTGCGCGGTATCCTTCAGGCGATTGTCCATCTGATGGATCGCCGCCGACGTCTCCTCCAGGCTCGCCGCGGTGCTCTCGGTTCGCCGCGCCAGATCCTCGGACGCCTGCGCAATCTCGCCCGAGCCGATCTGGATCCTGGAGGCGCCCTGCGCGACCGAGCGGATCAGGTCGCGCAAGCTGGCAAGCGCGATGTTGAAGTTCGCTTTCAGGTCCTCGTAGATCGCGGGATAGTCCTCGATGATGTCGACAGTCAGATTGCCCTCGGCCACCTGCTTGAAATTCTGCGCCATGCGGTTGACCACATCGGCGTTGCGTGACGCCTCGACGTTCAGCGCAATCTGCACCCGCGCATTCTCCTGGAACGTTCCCATCGCCTTGGTCATGCGGCCGACGCAGTCGCGAAAGTTCGTGAACTCGATCGGGCTTTCGAGATCACCCGCGGCCAGCGCCTCCATACGAACGACGGTGGTGACATAGGGCACCGCGATCATCTCGCGATAGGTATAGCCGAGCCCAACCGCGATCAGCGTTGCCGCGACGCCCGCGCCGATCAGCGCGGTGCCCTTAAGGACCAATCCCGCAATTGCGGTGCAGGCGACCAGAACGACGAAACTGGAAAAGGCGATCAGCAGTTTCAGGCGGATAGGCGCGTCGGCCTTGAACCATAGCATTCGGATTATCCTTTGGGAGAGATCGAGCGGGAAAATGGCGCGCGGAACGGCGGCGTCACGGAGCCTCGGGATGGATGGCGCGGTCGTCGCACACGGTGTTGCGGCCGGCTTCCTTGGCCCGGTAGAGCGCACGGTCCGCGCGCTCGACGAGATCATCGGCGAGGACGTCGGCGCTGCGGTGATCCCGGCTGAGCGATGCGTGACCCACGCTGACGGTCAGCACCGGGCGAGTCCCGTCCTGATGGTCGACGCGCAACGTCTCGACCGCCGCACGGATCGTTTCCGCCGCGGTCGCCGCAACATCGGCACCGGCACTGGGCAGCAGCACCGCGAATTCCTCGCCGCCGAAACGCGCGACCAGATCGTTGGCGCGCCGCACCGCTGACCGGATGGCGGTCGCGACGATCCGCAGGCACGCATCGCCCTGCTGATGACCATGATTATCGTTGAACCGCTTGAAATGATCGATGTCGATGAGGATCAGCGACAGGTCGTCACCCGACCGGATCGCGCGGCGGACCTCCTCCGCCAGCGTCCGGTTGAACCGTCGCCGATTGGCGAGCTGGGTCAGCGCGTCGCTGAACGCGTGATGCGCGTTTTCGAGACGCAGCTCGACCGATTCGGTGATGTCGGTCGCGATCTTGACGATCCGTGTCGGCTTGCCGCACGCGTCGAGGATGGGGTTGTAGCTCGCCTGCAGCCAGATCGGCCGCCCGTCCCGCCCGATCCGCCGGAATTCCGATCGTATGAACTCCCCCTCGCGCAGCCGTTCCCAGAATCGGTCATAGCTGGGATCGCAGGCGTCCTCGGGGGTCACGAACATGCGGTGATGCCGGCCGCGAATGTCGGTCTCGGTATAGCCGGTGATTGCGAGATAGAGCGGATTGGCGGACAGGATCGTCCCGTCGAGCGCGAATTCGATCATCGCGGTCGATCGCGAGATCGCCTCGAGCATCTTGATATGGTCCGCGGCGTGCTGATGCTCATGCGTGATATCATTGGCGAGCTTGAACACGCGCTGCGGGACGCCGTTGCTGTCCAGCACCGGCATATAGGTTGCCTGCAACCAGACTTCGCGACCATCCTTGGCGACGCTGCCGAACTCGGTCTGGATCAGACGCCCCTTGCGCAGCGTGTTCCAGACGGTCGCATAGTCCGCCGCCCCCGCCGCGGTCAGCCGGACGAAGCTGCTGTGATGGCCGCCGATCAGGTCCTGCGCCTCGCGACCGAAAATGCGCAGATAGCGATCATTGACCGCAAGCACCTCGCCTTCCATCGAGAATTGCACCGTCGGGATCGACCTCGCCAGCGCGTCGACGACGAACGGGGCGTTCGCCATATCCCATCTGCCGCCGCCGTCCGCGACGTTGATCATCGTATCCATGCCGAAACTCTCGGAGTGACGGGCGTGCAACGACACGTCCGGCCTCCATTATAGGCCGGCACCATGGGGCCCCGGGCGTGTCGGCGCTTTTTTGGCGCGGTCCGGGCGACGAACCGTGCGGCCTAGCGCGAGACGGCGCGCCCGGCGATCATGCAGAGGATACAGCCAGACCCGATGAGCATGCCGGGGAGGAACAGCATCGCCGCGGCGATATGGGGCATGTCCCGGTAGAGAAGATAATGCGGCCGGTCGGACACATAGATGCTGAACCCGCAGACGATCAGCGCCGTCGCCAGGCAAATCATGGCAAGCGAGACCTTGGGAACGGCGTCCCCGACATGCTCCTCGTCATGCTTCGACGGCCGCATCAGGATCACCGACAGGGCATAGGTTGCGGATATTCCAACGATAATTCCGACGATAAGTATCGTCACCGGCCGGTCAAGTATAAGCGAGCATGCCAATATGAATCCAAGCGGGATCATCAGACCAAGCGCAAGCCCTAGCGCTATTGTAAGGAATCTCAATGTTCCGCTGTCATGATCAAAGGCCGCTCTCATGGCTGTCCTAATATCTCCTCGTGCAGGACTTGCCACATTTGCTGTGTTTTCGCTCATGATTTAGATCATCTTGTACGAATAACTTGGAATTTGCTGATCTGGATCATTGCGGTAACGGTGAAGACTTTTGGACTGCAATCGGTTGCATACTCGGCGCCAGCCGTTGCTGTGACCGGTCGGGTGATCCCGACGCCGGGACATGGCCGGCGCCTGCGGCGCGATCGCCAATGGTCGGTGCACGGGCTTGCACGAGCGGCACGCCTCGGCTATGCGCGCCAGCTTCCAACATCTGATGATGGAACCTGCGGGAGACGCGCGTCGAGCGTGCGTCGTTCGTACCGCTAGACTCGAAACCGGGCTGTACGCGCTTGTGCGGGCGGCCCCTATCAAGAGAGTGACATGGCTAAAAAGATTACCGGATACATCAAGCTGCAGGTCCCTGCAGGCGAGGCAAAGCCCGCGCCGCCGATCGGGCCTGCGCTGGGTCAGCGCGGCGTGAACATCATGGAGTTCTGCAAGGCGTTCAACGCCGGCACGAGCGAACTGAAGAAGGGCATGCCGATCCCGACCGTCATCACGGTCTATGCGGATCGCTCGTTCTCGTTCGAGACGAAGACCCCGCCGGCATCGTACCTGATCAAGGAGGCCGCCGGTCTCAAGTCGGGTTCGAAGGAGCCGGGCAAGGTCGTCGCTGGCAAGATCAAGCGCTCGCAGCTGAGCGAGATCGCCACGACGAAGATGAAGGACCTCAACGCCAACGATATCGACGCTGCGACGAAGATCATCGAAGGCAGCGCCCGCGCAATGGGCCTCGAAGTGGTGGAGGGCTGATATCATGGCAAAGCTGACCAAGAAGCAGAAGGCCGTCACGGTCGACACCGTCAAGCTTCACGCAATTGACGAAGCGATCGCGCTCGCACGCTCGGGCGCCACGTCGAAGTTCGACGAGACGATCGAAGTCGCGCTGAACCTGGGCGTCGATCCGCGTCACGCAGACCAGATGGTCCGCGGCGTGGTGACGCTGCCCAAGGGCACCGGCAAGACCGTCCGCGTCGGCGTGTTCGCCCGCGGCGCGAAGGCTGAAGAGGCTCTCGCAGCAGGCGCAGACGTCGTCGGCGCGGAAGACCTGATGGAGACCATCCAGGGTGGCACGATCGATTTCGATCGCTGCATCGCGACCCCGGACATGATGGGCATCGTCGGTCGTCTCGGTAAGGTGCTGGGCCCCAAGGGCCTGATGCCGAACCCGAAGCTCGGCACGGTGACGATGAACGTCGCGCAGGCGGTCAAGGACGCCAAGGGCGGCCAGATCGAATATCGCGTCGAGAAGGCCGGCATCATCCACTCGGGCATCGGCAAGGCGTCGTTCCCGGCAGAAGACCTGCGCGCGAACTTCGATGCGCTGGTCGACGCCGTGGTCAAGGCCAAGCCGTCGGGCGCGAAGGGCAAGTATGTCCGCAAGATTGCGGTTTCGAGCACCATGGGTGCCGGGATCAAGGTCGACACGACGGAAGTCGCCGGCGCCTGATCGGCGTTCGCGCTTTTGAGTGTTAGGAAAGGGGCCGGGAGAGCGATCTCCCGGCCCTTTCTGCGTCAGGGCCGCCTGATGCGCTCAGGTCGCATCGGCTGGAAAGTCCGCACCCAGGCTGATGTCGCGCGCCGCTTCAATCGCGGCCAGCCGTTCGCGCAGCTTTGCGGTCACGGCCTCATAGCCGAATGCGCCGAGCACCAGATGGCGCGGCGGCACGTCCTGGCTGACCGCGGCGATGATCGCCTCGCCTGCCCGGACCGGATCCCCGGCCTGCGTCCCGCTGACGTCCTTCGTTCCCGCCATCCGCGCGCCCGCGGTATCGGCATAATCGGCAATCTGGCTCGGCGTCTGGCGGAGTGATCGCCCCGCCCAGTCGGTGCGGAACGGCCCCGGCTCGACACAGGTCACGCCGATGCCGAGTGGCCCGACCTCGGCAAGCAGCGCGTCGGACCAGCCCTCGACCGCATGTTTCGATGCCGCATAATAGCCCGATCCCGGAAACCCGATGAGCCCGGCGACCGAGGTGAAGTTGACGATGTTGCCGCTGCCCTGCGTGCGCATGATCGGCAGGACCGCGCGGGTGATCGCGAACAGCCCGAATACATTGGTGTCGAACTGGGCACGGATCTCGGCCTCGTCCCCCTCTTCGGCGGTCGCCTGATAGCCATAGCCCGCATTGTTCACGAGCACGTCGATCTGGCCGAACCTCGCCTTGGCCGCCGCGACCGCAGCCTCGACCTGCGCCTGGTCGTTGACGTCGAGCGCAAGGGCGAGTGCGGTGTCGTCATGTCCCTCGACAAGGTCGGCGACCCGGTCGGCGTCCCGCGCGGTGACGACGGCGCGCCACCCGCGATCCAGGACCAGCCTGGCGAGATCGCGACCGAAGCCGGTGGAGCAACCCGTGATGAACCAGACGGGCGATGCGGGGAGAGTCATGGACGAACCTTTCCGGATACGCTGGATATGCGTTCGCAGGAGGTAACGCCGAAAGCCGGGGACGGGTCCGTTATGCGACCCGCCCCCTGCCCTGCTTACAGCCCGATGATACCGCCATCGTTCTTGGTGATGACGATCGTCGACGAGCGCGGACGCGACGGGGTCGCGACCGCGCCGGCCTGGTTCGCGGGCCAGCTGCTGGTGATGTTGGTGGGACCACCATTCTCACCGGGATGCTGGATGTTGACGAACAGCGAGCGGCCATCCGGGGTCGAGTGGATGCCGGTGATCTCGCATTCCTTCGGCCCGACCAGGAATCGCCGCAGCGTCGTGGCCGGCGCCTTGCCGATCCGCGTCGTGACCGTGTTGCTGGTCCCGCCGAGCGTGCTCGTCACGGCGCGCGTGCCGCCGTCGCCGACACGGCCCGGGATTGCCGCGAGCAGCATGCAGTTGGTGACGTCGGTATAGGCGCCGTCATCGGTCTCGATCCACATCACCGGGGTGACATTGCCGGTCGGATTGCTCGGCAGGCCGAACCACAGGCCATCGGGCGACGAGAAGTCGTTCGTCGCGTCGAGCCCCGACAGGTTGATGTTGGTTGCATCGAGATCGCTGCCCGCACCGAATGCGTAGATGTCCCACGTAAAGGCGGTCGCCTCCGACGTGTCGCCGGTCTCGCGCAGACGGATGACATGGCCGTTGGCGTTGCCCGTGGTCTGGCCACCGGTGGTCTTGGGATCGGTATAGGCACGCGGGTTCGACGCATCGACATTCGCCGCGGTGCGCGACGAGTTGTTGGTCAGCGTGCAGTACATCTCGCCCGTCGCCGGGTTCACCGCGGTCCATTCGGGACGATCCATCTTGGTCGCGCCCAGGACATCGCCCGCCAGACGCGCATTGATCAGCACATCGGCCTGATCCGCAAAGGGATAGGTCGTATTGGCGCTGGTGAGCGGCCCCTGACCGAACACCAGCGGCAGCCACTGGCCCGAACCGTCGGCGTTGAGCTTGGCGACATAGAGCGTGCCCGAGTCGAGATATTTGTCGCCGATCGCAAGCCGGTTGGTCGCGTTCGCGTCTGCCGCCGACCAGGGCGTGGCGGACACGAACTTGTAGATATATTCGTTCTGCGCATCGTCGCCCATGTAGAAGGCCGGCTTGACGCCCGCGATCGTCCGGCCGATCTCGCAACCCTCATGGTTCATGCGGCCGAGCGCGGTGCGCTTGCGCGGGGTTGAGGCGGGATCGAACGGATCGATCTCGACCACCCAGCCAAACTGGAACGCCTCGTTGCGGAAATCGCCCGTGGCATCGGTCGCGGCGGTCGTGGTGACGTTCCAGCGCGCATAGAGCGTGTTGGCGGAATCGGCCGGCACGACCGACGCCCAGCCGTAATTGCCGTTGAACGTCGTGGCATTGGCAGTCTCGCGGATGCCGTAGCGGGCGAGCGAGACATTCTGCTTGGCGGTCGACCCGCCGCGTGCGGCGACGTCACCGAACTGGCGACGGAAATAGCCCGCCCAATTCTCCTCGTTGGTCAGATAGGTGTGCCACGGCATCGTGCCGTTCGCACAGTTGTTGATCGTCCCGCGGCCCGCCGTGCCATCGGTCGAATAGCGAGTCCTGAGCAGCGCGTTGCCGCGGACCGGACCACTGAAGCTCATCGGCGTCAGCGGCGTGATACGGCGGTTGAGCGCCGAGGCGGGGACATAGCTCCACGCGGTCGCCGACCGGCTGATCTCGATCACCGAGACGCCGTGGCATTCCATTTCCTTCAGCGCTTCGGCCTCGGGGCGGACACCGCCCGCACCGATCGCGCCGCCGGTGGTCGTCGCGCCGTTGACGTGCAGATAGGCCTGGGTGATATTCTCGTGGTTGAGCACGAGCAGGCCGCGCGTGTTGCCGTTGGCGTCGGGGGTGCTGCCGGTCGCGGCCAGCCCGAAATAGCTCATGCCGTCGTGATGATCGCCCGCACGGCGTGCGAAGTTCGTGTCGCTGCCGTCATTGGCATAGGCGCCGACACCGCTCGCGATCGGATCGCCCAAGCGGTAGAGGACGGTGACACTGTAGCCGGCCGGTACCGAGACGACGTCGGCAAGGCTCTTGGGAACCGCGGTGAAGTCGAGCCGCGCCGGGCTGACGGTGACGCTGGTCGAGGTCTCGCTGCGGATATTGTCGGTGCTGGTGCCGGTGAAGGTGAAGGTGAGCGTGGTGTCGGCAGCGACGCTTGGCGCGGTGAAGGTCGCGGTCGCGGTGTTCGCGTTGGCGAGCGTCACGGCCGGGCCGCCGGTCTGGGCCCAGGCGACGCCCGTCGCGCTGCCCGACGCTACCGTGCCCGTCAGCGTGACCGTCTTGCCCGCCGAGGTCGCGCCCGATGCACCGGCCTGCACGGTGACCGCACGCCGCGGGTCATCCTCGTCGCAACCCGCGAGCAGCATGCCGCCGAACACCGCGGCGGTCGCGGCGGACAGGCCGCCCATCAGCGTCTGGCGACGGGAATAGCGCACCGCGATCAGATCGTTCAGATGCGGATTGGCGCTGGTGTTCGTGTCGATATCGCCATCGTGATAGGCCATCGTCATGTTCGTCGGAATTTTCATACGTCCCCCCGGGATCGGCCGATCTGACCGCTAGGCTGAGCTTTGGCCGGGTAAAGCGGCAGTGCGGTGAAGGAACGGAGACACCTTCGCGTCAGTCACGTGACGGTTCCGCGACACGCACCGGACCGCATCTGAGCGATTGACTTCGCGACCGATTCGGCTATGCGGCGGCTTCGTTCGGCGGGTCCGCCTGCCGAACTCCGTCCGAGACAGTGGGTGCACCGGGTTTGCCGGCGCTTAATCTCCCACCTAGACGGGGAATGAGATTTTGCGGAGCGCTTCCGGCGCCTGCCCTCTCCCATGCCCCATCGACGAGACACCCGGAAGCGCGGGCTTGTCTGCGCCTCCGGTTAGTAACCGGGTCCACCGTGCAAACGGTGAACCTGAAAACGTGGAGAATGGCATGGATCGTGATCAAAAGACCGCGGCCGTAGCCGAGCTGAACCGCACCTTCTCCGAGGTCGGCGTCGTCGTTGTGACGCGCAACCTCGGCCTGACCGTCGCACAGTCCACTGTGCTGCGGAACAAGATGCGCGACGCCGGCGCGACCTACAAGGTCTCGAAGAACAAGCTTGCCAAGATCGCCATGGACGGCACCGACTACAGCTCGCTGGGCGACATGCTCACGGGTCCGGTCGGTCTGGCCAGCTCCATCGATCCCGTCGCGGCCGCCAAGGTGGCCGTGGAATTCGCGAAGACGAACGACAAGTTCGAAATCGTGGGTGGGGCGATGGGCGCGACGACCCTCGACGTCGACGGTGTGAAGGCGCTCGCAACGCTGCCCTCGCTGGATGAACTGCGTGCCAAGATCCTCGGCCTCATCGTGGCACCTGCCACGAAGCTGGCGACGATCACGCAGGCTCCGGCAGCGCAGCTCGCGCGCGTGCTTTCCGCCTACGCGGAGAAGGAAGCCGCCTGATCTTGCAGGCTCTTTTCGTTACTTTTTTGAACTGATGGGGCACATGCCCCGAGATGGAGATTTATCATGGCAGACCTGAACGCGCTCGTTGAGAGCCTGAGCGAACTGACCGTTCTCGAAGCAGCTGAGCTTTCGAAGCTGCTCGAAGAGAAGTGGGGCGTTTCGGCCGCAGCAGCGGTCGCAGCACCGGCAGCTGGCGGCGGCGCAGCCGCACCGGCCGCTGAAGAGCAGACCGAATTCGACGTCATCCTGACCGGCGACGGTGGCAAGAAGATCAACGTCATCAAGGAAGTCCGCGCGATCACGTCGCTCGGCCTGACCGAAGCAAAGACGCTGGTCGAGTCGGCTCCCAAGGCCGTCAAGGAAGGCGTGTCGAAGGACGAAGCCGCCAAGATCAAGGCACAGCTCGAAGCAGCTGGCGCGACCGTCGAGGTCAAGTAAGCCGCAGCGGGAGAGACGGACCATATTGGTCCGCACTCCCCGCAAGGCCGGCCGGCGGTGCTTGCACCGACCGACGCAGCAGGGGCTCCGCCCCTGCTGGCCGCAGCTAAAAAAGGGCGGCCCCAGCGATGGGGTCGCCCCTTTTTTATGCCTGATAGAACGCAACCGGGCCGGATCGATGCGACCCGGCCCCTCGCCTGCGCCCGCCTAGACTTCGATAGCGGGCGCATGGGGACGCGCGGCGATCCCGTCATACATGCGCGCAGGGATATCGAGCCAGAACGGCGCAAGCTTGGCCGAGTCGACCCGCTCGACACCGATCGCCCAGGCACGCGCGGTCTGACCGGCAATCGCCCCGCTGGCATAGCGGATGTTGACCGCGACGATCGGCACGAACATCGGCCGGTCGGCCGCGGTCATGCTGTGGATCGCCTCGCGCGACATGGCCGAGACCGTCCGGATCGTGCGTGACTCGCCCGGCGCGAGCGTGAACGGCGCGGTCGCCGGACGCGCGACCTGACCCGCATTCACCGCCGTCAGATCGGCGTCCTGTCCAGCATGCGCGCTCAGCAGGACCGCCTGGACCCGGATCGCCTCCGCCACGCCCGCACCAACGTTCGTCACCACGAGCTCACACTCGGCGTCGCGCTGAGCAGGTTCAACCCAGCACGAAGCGGGCGCAGCTCGACCGACAGACGCGCCCGCTCCGGCTCGCGCGCACGCCGGTCGAGAAATTGCGGGGTTGCCGACGTCGCGGGCTCAGGCGCTGACGGCGGTACGATTGCCGGGGTCGGCGTCACCACCCGCGCGGGGCTCGGCGGGACCGGCGCCGGCGTGGGTAGCGGGGGAAGCGGCCTTGCCGGCGGTGCCTCGGCTTCAATCAGCGGTTCGGGCTCGTGATAGTCCAGCCGATCATGCCGTTTACGCGGCCCCCTGCGCAGCAACCACAGTGCGATGACGACGATCGGGATGACCGCCAGCCAGAGCCAGAACGGCATCGCCCTGCCCTGCTCCGGCGCGGCGATCGTGCGTTCGACGGGGGCGGAGGACGACGCGGCGGCGGGTGCGACTTCGGGGCTCGCGGTGGTTGCCGGAACGCTGGTGCC